>NCCR01000112.1 GCA_002279765.1 Verrucomicrobia bacterium 12-59-8
CACCAAAACCACAACTCGCCCTCCGCCACTTTCGAGCCACTCTCCCTCGCTACTTCAAGGCTTGCCCCTCATTCGGCACTGCCTATGGGATGGCTGTGGTTGTTTTTCACTCTTCTTCAGGTCATTTCATGCACGCTCCGTCTCACATCATCCCCAAAGGGGCTGCGCATCAAAGCGAAGGGTTGCCGAGCACTAGCGAGGCTACCCTGGTACACGGCATCAAATCTGGAAAGCAAACCCAGCACTACTTCACATCCCATGCGCACCAGCAGCGTTTGCAAAGAGCCCCACTGCGCATTTGCACCATGATCAGACAGCGCGCCTAAACCCACGATCAACGCCCTTAACTGAGCGCCATTCATGCCCGGCATCTTTTTCAGCAACTCGAAACGTCAAGTGATGAGGCACCGTTCCGCGAGGAGATAAGATGCCCTTGGGTACCGGACTGCTCAGGCGGTTGTTACATTGGACAAGCGTGGCACGCGGGAGGTGATGGTCTGGAGAATGATGCGTGCCTCGGCTTCGTCCAAGCCTGCGCCGAACCGGAAGGTTTTAAAGCCGTAGTCGAAGGCGAGTGCGCCGCCAGCCAGGCCCCACATGGCCATGCCGGAACGAAATTCGAACGGGTTGAAGGTGAATGGTGCCACGCGTAGCTGATGAATTTCGGCAACGTCGTAGTGCTTGGTGCGTCCGAACCCGAGGACCTCGCGCTTGATGCTGAGTGCGGTTGGAGAGACGGTGATGACTTCGCTGCCTTTGAGCTGCCAGAGCCAGATGTAGATGACGAATGCGCCGCCGACCGTCCAGGCACACAGCCAGACGAGCAGAAAGGCGGCGTTTGCGGGATTCTTGTGAACGGCGTGTAAAAGGGCAAAGGGAACTGTGAACTCGCCAACGAACCAGCCGCAGAGCCAGAGCGTGAGAAAGCCCACGACGAAGGCATTGCGCTTGGCAGGGATGCGGAAAACGAGGCCGTCGGCTTGTTCGCTTACGGTGTGCCTTGGGCCGGGTAGTTTTTCGAACATGGCGTGTGCGTGAAGTTGTTGAGCTGGCTGAGGGCTGACTCATCTGGTGAGTCATGGTCCGCATGATGGGCCGCAGTTTTACCGGGTGCCAGCGGATTTCCCAGCACTGGATGCTGCTTTGCACGCACCTTTGCACGCACCATTAGAGCGTGTCCGGCAAGACTGCCGTTTTTTATCGTGGGTACAAAATGCGCGGCATGAATAAAGTGCATTCAAAGTGTGTGGCAGGTGGTGCAGACACTACCTCGATCCACTCAAGCTCCTACCTGCAACGAATGTCTTGGGGGGGTGCGTCTTGCAGCCAGGAGTGCCTGCATCACTTCATGGTCGGGTGCGCGGAGCGTGACGAAAATGTTCCCAATGCTGGCATGCGGAAGGACACTAGGAAGGGCGGTGGGTGCGGGGAGTGAATGTGAAGATTCGACTTGAGCATCGTGGCCTATGAGTGACCATTCAGGCTGGTGAAATGTGACTTCCAATCGCACAGGCGGGCAGCGGCCTCTGGCTCGGTGTTGCTGGCGGTGCTATGCCTGCTGGTGATGCTGACGTTCATCATCATCACGACGGCGGCGATGTCGAAACAGCATGCGGACATGCAGATCGCGCGGACGGGGATGGTGCGGGCGCGGCAACTGGCGGAGGCGGGGATCGCGGTGGCGGTGCATCCGATGATCAAGGCGGGAGATCCGCTGCTGCAGAGGAAGGTTTCAGAGATCGAGTCGTTTGAGGCGCAACTGACGACGGAGGAGCGGCGGCTGAACCTGAACGCGCTGCTGACGGAGGAACGGCTGCCGCTGCTGGAGCGCATTTTTCAGTCGTGGGGCTTGTCGATCGGGGATGCGCAGGACATCGCGGCGTCGCTGATGGACTGGAAGGATCCGGATGATCTGAAGCGCCGGCCGGGGAGCGCGGAGCGGCTGGACTATGAGTTTGCGGGGAAGCAGGGGCTGCCGCTGAACCGCCCTTTTAGCAGCCTGGATGAGGCAGAGCTGGTGGCGCGCATGGATGAGGTGCGCGCGGCGAAGCCGGACTGGCGGACGTGGTTCACGCTGCGCGGGAGCGGGCAGCTGGACATCAACACGGCGCCGGCGGAGATCATCGCTGGGGCGACGGGGGCCTCGCTTGAGAATGCGACGATGCTGGTGCAGACGCGCAACGGGCCGGACGGGCTGCCGTTTACCAAGGATGATGCGCCGTTTCAGAGCCTGGAGGCTGCGGTGTCGATGCTGGGCATCACCGGAGCGGGAAGCACGGGCCTGCTGCCGCTGCTAACGCTGCAGGGGCCGACGCGGCACATTGAGAGCATTGGCAAAGCGGGAGATGCGCGCTGTGGCATCGGCTTGGTGCTGACGCTCGCCAGTGGCAGGCCGCGCATTGCGGAGTGGAGTGAATTTGCGGTGAAAGGAGCGGGGCAGCCATGAAGAGCATGACATTCAGAAAACCAGCACGGCAGTCGCTCTGCTTCCCTGGGGAAGAGGCGCGGGAGACGTGGGTGTATGATGACAACGAGTTGGTGTGGAAGCCGAGCGCGCCGGTGTCCGGTGGGCTGATGGGCGTGGAGGTGATGGCTTTTGACAGCGCGCCGTTCTGGTGCCTGAGCCAGGGGGATGTACCGGCGGATGCTGCGGCGCTGCGCTGGGAGGCGCTAGGGGTGTCCAACACGGGGGAGTCTTCCCTGTGGGTACACTGGACGGTGGCGCACCAGAACAACCGCGCGCTGGCGGCGACGCTGGCGCTGTCTGAGGAGGCGTTGAATTTTGACGGCTGGAGCAGCCACCCCGAGCAGTTTGAGCCGAGCGTGTGCATGCTGCCGCTGCCGAACAACGGCATGGCGGTGTGGCGTGAGCTGGGGCGCTGTGTGGTGGCCTTTACACGGGACGGCAGGCTGCTGCATGCGGCGGTGCTGGCCTCGCGTGTGCTGGACGCGGACGCGGCCTTTGAGCTGCGCGACCTGTGTGCCGCGCTGCAGGCGCATGATTTCATGGAGGAGCCGTCCACGATCAATGTCTGGACCGCGTGCGAGACGGACTTTGTGCCGCAACTGGCGTGCCTGTTTGTGGAGGCGGGGGTGGTGAAAGAGCCACGCCCTGAGCCGCGCCCGCCGGCCATGCCCTCCCGGCTGCTCCCGGTGCAGGTGGCGGTGGGACGGCAGCAGCGCCTGGCGCGGCAGCACAAGCTGATGCTTGTGGCCGTGGCGGCGATGATTTATGTGTGCTTTTTCGGCGCGTGGTGGGTGCGGCTGCAGTGGCGCGAGGCGCACCTGAGCCGCGCGGAGACGGAGCTGGCGGCCTACCAGCCGGAGATGGACCTAGTGATGCAGGCGCAGGCCTACTGGCAGTCGATGGAGGGCGCGATCAATCCGGACCTGTACCCCATGGAGCTGTTTCACCAGATCGTGTCGCTGCTACCTGAGGAGGGGATTCGCCTGAAGGAGTTTCAGATTGACCATGGCAAGATCATCGTGAGTGGCGAGGCGGCGACGGTGAACCACGCGCTGGGTTTCTCCGACCGGCTGAAGGCAAACACGGTGCTCCAACACCTGGCGTGGAACACGCCCGTGCCCACCATCCGGGAGGACAACCGCGCGGACTTTCGATTTGACGGAACCATCAACGGCGGAGGTGCTGTGAATGAAGCCCAGTGAGAAACGGCTGATCATGTTGCTGGTGGTGCTGGCTGTGGTGAGCGGCGGGGCCATCATGGCCCAGCGGCTGCTGCGGGTGCAGCGCGGCCTGGAGCGGCGTGAGCAGGCGCTGGAACTCCGGCGCGGGGAGGCTGGCACGATCCTGGCGGAGGCGGATCTGTGGAAGCAGCGCCTGGAGTGGTTGCAGCGCTCCCAGCCGCCGATGACGAGTGAAAACGAGGCGAGCAAGGAGCTGCTGGAAGGCCTGCTGGGCTCTGCCGCGAAGGAGGGGCTGACGGTGCAGAAGCAGCTCCTGCATGAGCTGGTGAGCGCGGAGTTTTACCGCGAGGTGGGCGTGACGCTGACGGTGAAGGGCGCGCTGCCCGGAGTCTTTCGCTGGATGCACCAAGTGCTCTCGCCGGAATCTTTCTGCATGGTGTCAGGACTGAAGGTGGTGCCTGACAGCGTCGATACTGCCAACGTAGTGGCCACCGTCCACTTCAGCCGCCTGTACGGGCCTGCCCTAGCCAGTGCGGAGCCGCCTGCCGATGCGCCTGACAATTGATCCTGCGCCCGTTTTTCCAATCTGCCCATGCCGTCATTTAACTCTATGAAATTCTCCGCACAGACACTGCTCCTGCTGGTGCTGACCTATGCCGCAGGAGGCCACGCACAGCAGGCTCCAGGCCCGCTGCTGCCGCCTGGCGGACCGCCCGTGAACCCTGGGGCCGCGCCTGCCCGCTTCCCTGGGGCACCGCCGCCGAAAACGGCGGGCGCTCCGGCCACGCCGCCAGCGGGTGCTCCGGCGTCTGATGATTCGGATGAGGGCAATGTGATCAGCTTCACGGCCACGCCGGTGTCTGAAGTGCTGGCGGAGTACTTCCGCGTGACGGGCCGCAAGGTGCTACGTGACCGCGGGCTGGAGAACGCGGTGGTGTCCATCGAAGTGCCCGGCAGGTTCAGTGACGAGGAGTACCGCTCCATCATCGAGAAAGGGCTGCTAATGCACGGCTATGTGCTGGTGCCGAGCGGCGGCTCTTTGTTCAAGCTGGTCGCGGCGGAAATGGGTAGCATGCCCACAGCACAGAATGTGCCGATCATTTTGCGGAGCGAGGACCTGCCTGACACTGACCAGGTGGTGATGCACCTGCTGCAGCTCAATTACCTCAGTGCGGAGGATGCGAGCACGGCCTTTCAGTCGATCATTCCCCTGCACCCGTATGGCAAGATCCTAGCCGTGCCGAATACGCAGGCCCTGGTGATCACCGAAGCGTCGCAGACGATCCGTGCGTTCCTGGAGCTGGCCAAGCAGGTGGACCAGCCGCCCGCGGAGACCATTCAGAAGACCATCCGCATCGAGCGTGCGGAAGCAGAGGAGGTGGTGGAGCAACTGGGCACGCTGCTGGGCATCGAAGGCGGTGCCGGTGGCCGCTCCTCAACGCCCAGCCGTCAGGCTGCGCCTGGGGGGGCGCCTCCCGGGGGCGCTCCGGGCGGGCAGGCGGCGGGCGGGGGCTCTGCCTCGCTGGGCTCTGGCGGCGCGGGTGGTGGCAGCCAGCCGGTGATCCAGGCGGTGAAACGCACGAACAGCATCATCGTGGTGGCGCGTCCGACGGACATGAAAAAGATCGAGGCGCTGGTGGCTGAACTGGACGCTGAGGCCACGACGCGGCGCTACTTTTCACGCAAGCTCAACTACCTGGACCTGACGACGTTCCTGGGTATCGCGGAAAAGGCGCTGATGCGGAACGATTCGAAAGCCGGGGCCAGCGGCCTGGACGCGACCCGGCAGACCACGCAGCAGCCGACGAACAATCAGCAGTCCTTTGGCTCCGGCTCCGGCCTCGGTTCAGGGCTTGGCGGCACAGGCAGCAACGGTCTGGGCTCCGGGAGCAGCCTGGGCGGTGGCAGCCTCTCTGGCGGGGGCGGGATGGGCAGCTTTGGCAACACCTCGGCGGATCTGGCGATCACGAAGAAACCGATCAGCATTCTCATTGCGAACACCCTGGTGATCGCGGACCCGGCAAGCTCGAAGTTCTTTGCCAGCGGGCCGCCGGAACAGATCACGGCGCTGGAGGAACTGGCGGATGAACTCGACGTGCGGCCACGGCAGATCCAGCTCTCCGCCATCATCGGTGAATTCACCCTGGGAAACAACTTCCACTTCGGGCTCGACTGGATTCAAACGCTCAAGCAGGCCGGAAATGACGGGCTTGTGGGCGGCGTGCTGAACACGCAGGGCACAGCCTTTGCAAATCCGAGCAACCTGAAGGACATCGCCGGCTTTCTGGGCACCGGCGGCCCGGCAGGGCTGGCGGGCCTGACGACCTACGGCCAGATCAACAAGAACTTGAGCGTCTTTCTCCAGACGCTGGAAAGCACCAAGCGCTTCAAGGTGCTGCAGAAGCCCACGCTGACCACGCTGAACCACCAGTCTGCCACCATCTACATCGGCCAGCAGGTGGCCATCGCGGGGCAGAGCTACACCAGCGGGGTGGTGGGCGGCGGCTTCACCTCCACCACGCAGTACATTCCGGTGCGCCTGCAACTGCAGATCACCCCGCACATTTTCAACGACGCTGAGGTCATGCTGGAGTTCAAGCAGCAGAACAACGACATCTCCGGCTACACGACGATCAGCGGCAATCAGGTGCCCAACATCTCCGAGCAGGGCCTGAACAACAACCTCATCGTGGCGGACCGTGCCACGGCGATGCTGGGCGGCCTGATCACCGAACGAGACACGAACAACAAAAGCGGGCTGCCCTTTCTGGTGCGCATCCCGCTGATCAAATACCTGGTGGGAAGCACCAACACCATCAAGGAGCGGCGGGAGATGATGATCTTTGTGCAGCCGTGCATCATGCCAGACAGCACCTCCCACATGCTGGAGCAGGCACGCTTTGGTGACTCCAGCGAGAACTACGAGCAGGCGGCAGGATTCGGCGGCAGGCCGGAAACCGTGGTGCCGCGCGCCCTCCCGGCGGATGATGGCAGGCCGAACAACCTGCTGCCCTCACGAACCGACGCGGCCGCCCCTGCTGAGCCCGAGCCGAAGAAGGGGATCTTCAGTAAGATGAAGGGCTGGTTTAAGAAGCCGAAGACGGAGTGACGGGGCGGGGGAGATGCAGTGCTACTGCTTGTGGCGGGGTGCCTGCTGCGGACAGTGACCTCCATGACGGACCCCAACGATCTATTCACCACGCTGATCAAGCCGAATCTGCCCATCTTCGGGGTGGTGGTAGTGCTCTATCTGGTGCTGTTCATCTACCGCCGGTTCAGGCCGTCCATCAATGGGTCGCTGGGAGAGTCGCTGGTGACGCAGGGGACGTTTCGTCTGCTGGACAAGGAGCACTACCGGGGCTTCAGCGATCTGTATGTGCCGCGCCCGGATGGGGATGGGCTGACGCAGGTGGATCACGCAGTGGTTTCGCCATACGGGATCTTTGTGATCGAGACGAAGAACTACACGGGCTTGATCTACGGCTCTGAGCACCAGGCGAAATGGACGCAGACGTTTGGCTCCGGGGGGAAGTTCTCGTTTCAGAATCCGATCTGGCAGAACAAGATGCACCTGCGGGCTCTGGCGCAGCTCTTGAATTTGCCGGAGTCGAAGTTTCGGCCGGTGATTTTTTTCATGGGCGGGAGCGCCTTCAAAACAGAGCTGCCGGAGTATGTGATCGACACCAGCCTCACGAGCTACATCAGCGAGATCGAAGATGTGCTGCTGCTGCCGGAGGAAGTGGCGACGGCGAATGCGGCGCTGGAGGCTTTGGTGAAGAAGACGGACAAGCGCAAGGCGAGGCGGGAACTGGTGGCGGGGATGAAGAGGAGAAGTGGGGCGAGGTCGTAGGACAGGAGCATGGGGTGCCGCTGTGGTGCGGGGCACGCTGGGAGCGCCGATATTTGATCGGCTCTGGTCGAACGTCCCTGCCGCGTCTGTGCGGAATGAAGCTGGTTGGTGCTTCCTGCCACAGGGGGTAGTGCCAGAGCCGGTTAAAAAAACCGGCGCTCCCAGTACTGACTGCCGCGTGGCTTTAGTGTGACCAACTACCCAAAACCACGCAGCATGTCCTTGACCGAGCGCCATTCATGCCCGGCGTTTTTTCCTAGCGGGCGGTGGGCTCTCGGCCGGCGGCGGTCTTGCTGTGGTTGGAGACCTCTTTGCCGGCATGCGCTCCTTTGGGGGCGGTGGCATGGCCCATTTCCCGGTTCGCTTTGGCGTCGTCCCTGGACATTTTGGCGATGAAGGCTTCGAGGGAGTAGTTGCGGCTTGATCTCATGTTCGATAAGGGGGGGGATGAATGTGAGCTGACTCAAGGAACAAGGGCATGATGCCTGAGCCGCGCAGATCCGGTATCGGCCTTGGTGCTGTTTCTGAATAGGCGGGGCTCCTAGCGCCGAACGAGCCTGCTGCGCGGCCGCTTAGGACAGACTTTTTGTTTGCAAAGAAGCCATGAAAATTGAAAAAATGAACTTCTGGATTCAGCGGTCAGAAGATCTGATGCTCAACCCCGACTTTGAATGAAGGCGTGCCATTCGATCCAAGCAGCGCTTATCGGTGGAATGCTATTTCTAGCGGCGAGCGGAGCATGGGGTGAAATCCTGCCGGCGGGTCTTCAGTATCGCGGCAAGCCTCTCGTGGGCGTCAGCTATGAATCCGAAGCGACTGTTGAGAGATTGAAAATGATCAATGCCGAATGCACCTCGCGGAGGCTTTGGCGGGGAGAGAATACTTATCAAGTTCTGGGCTCGCTGTCGGGGCTGGTGCCGCTGGATGCTTCGGTGATTGAGCAGTTGACCCTGTCATGGACAGAACCATGATTGACCTGTGGGAAGTGCGCGGAACTCAAGCGCCCACGTTGAATCCTATGAGGCGAATGCGGGAGATTCACTGGCGGCAACTGTCCTGATCGAGTCGGAAGCAACGTCCAACAGACTGGTGGAACAAGTCTTGGCAAAAGTGATGAATGAACCGAGCAGCGAATCCTAGCGCAGACGCTCAAGGAAATTCATTTGGTGCAAGCTGTCCGCGAATTCCGAAACAAGAGGATGGAACAAAGGCGGCCTGAAAAAACATGAGCCAGCTCCCTTTTGACGTCATGAAATCAGAGGCCTTGTAGAGACTGCAGAAGTGCGCAGGGTGGTTCGGGCGCTGAGTTCGTGGTGGGCGGTTTCTGTGGATGGAGGAATGGAAAATGGAGGTGTAGGAACTCGTTGGGTAGGGTTTTTGTGTAGGCGTGGGGCTGGTGGGGGTGAGGAGGGAAAAGGGAGGCGGCAGAAAACTCTGAGCAAGTTCTTGCCTCGAATTTGCGACTTGCTAAAGTGCGCGGCTTTACCCGCTCCGGACCAACCACCCGACCTACCTTAACTCATGCCTCCATCCTTCCTTCTGACCAACGGCATCGCCCTTGCCATCGCCCTCTCTCTTGTAGGGCTTGTTTTTGCGTTCATCCTGATCAAGAAGGTCGTGGGGGCGGATGCGGGGAATGAGAAGATGGCGGAGATCGCTGGTGCCATTCAGCAGGGGGCGAAGGCTTACCTGAACCGGCAGGTCATGGCGGTGAGCCTGATCGCGGTGCTCGTTTTTGCGGCGGTGTGGTGGCTGCGCGGCGGCCTGACGGCGGCGGGTTTTGTGGTTGGCGCGGTGTGCTCGCTGGCGGCGGGATACATCGGGATGATGATCGCGGTGCGGGCGAATGTGCGCACGGCGCAGGCGGCCTCGGTGAGCAGTCACTCGGCGCTGAAGGTGGCTTTCAATGGCGGTGCGGTGACGGGTTTGCTCGTCGTGGCTCTGGGCCTGCTGTCGGTGGGGGTGTTCTATTTGATTGTGCGCGGTTCGGTGGATCACGCAAAGCATGCGATCGATTCGCTGGTGGGGCTGGCACTGGGCAGTTCGTTGATCAGTGTTTTTGCACGTCTGGGCGGCGGTATCTATACGAAGGCGGCGGACGTGGGCGCGGACCTGGTGGGCAAGAATGAGCAGAATCTGAATGAGGATGATCCGCGCAATCCGGCGACCATTGCCGATAACGTGGGCGACAACGTGGGCGACTGCGCTGGGATGGCGGCGGACGTTTTCGAAACGTATGCGGTGAGCTTGATCGGCGGCGTGCTGGTGGGGCACCTGACGGTGGGCACAGAGGCGGCGGTTGTGTATCCGTTTGTGCTTTGCGGTCTGGCGATCATCGCCTCACTCATCGGCATCGGCTGGGTGAATTTTGTGAAGCAGGAAGCCACCGCCTCTCTGGTCTGCGGCGTGGTCGTATCCGGCATCGTGGCTTCGGCTCTGTTCTGGTGGGCGACTTCGTCGATCTTCCCTGAAGGTCTTAAAATTGGCGAGCTGGCCGTGACAAACACGAACCTCTTTTACTGCGCAGCGGTGGGGCTGGTAATGACGCTGCTCGTCGTGTGGATCACCAACTACTATACAAGCACACACCACAAGCCCGTGCGGCTGATCGCCAAGGCCTCCGAAACCGGCCCGGCCACGAACATCATCGCCGGCATCAGCATCGGCAATCAGGCCACGCTGCTGCCAGTGCTGGCCATCGCCGCTGCAATCTGGGGCTGCTACGATCTCGCCGGCCTTTATGGCATTGCGATTGCGGTGGTGTCCATGCTGTCGCTCTCGGGCATTGTGATTTCGCTGGATGCCTTTGGCCCGATCACCGACAACGCAGGCGGCATCGCCGTGATGGCCGGTCTGCCAGAAAGCGTCCGCAAAATCACCGATGAACTCGATGCCGTAGGCAACACCATGAAGGCGGTGACCAAGGGCTATGCCATCGCGAGCGCCGGACTGGCGGCAATGGTGCTGTTCGGCTCCTATGTGGAAGACCTGCAGGCTTTTGTGGGGCACAAGGTGGCGTTTGATCTGATGGATCACCGTGTGGTGATCGGCATGTTCATCGGCGGCCTGCTGCCCTTCCTGTTCACGTCCTTCTGCATGAGCGCGGTGGGCAGTGCGGCGGGTGCCGTGGTGCGCGAAGTGCGCCGTCAGATCACCGCAAAGCCGGGCATCCTGACGGGGACCGACACACCGGACTATGCACAGTGCGTGGACATCGTCACCAAGGCCGCACTGGGCCAGATGATTGTGCCCGCGCTGCTGCCGCTGATCTTTGTCATCGCCGTGTCGTTCCTCGGCATGGAAGCTCTGGGCGGCGTGCTCATCGGCACCATCGTGACGGGCCTGTTCGTCGGCATTTCCATGACCAGCGCCGGGGGCGCCTGGGACAATGCGAAGAAGTTCATCGAAGAAGGCAATCACGGCGGCAAAGGCAGCTTCGCCCATCAGGCGGCAGTCACCGGCGATACCGTGGGCGATCCCTACAAGGACACCGCCGGTCCCGCCGTGAACCCGATGATCAAAGTCGTGAACATCCTCGCCATCCTCATCATCCCCATCGCCTTCAAGGCCGTGGTGAAGTGATCTGAAGTTTTTTTAAAAGAGGGGCTTCCGGGAGACTGGGAGCCCCTTTTTTTGGGCAAGGGGAATGGAACTGATCGGGGGGATAGTTCCTAAAGAACGGATATGAACGTGCGGCGCGGTTTGTGGGCTTTTTACTTTTGACTTACCCCTTTGGAATTCCCAGCCCCGGCAATCAGCATTTGATTCTGAAAGACGGGAGAGCACTATTAACGGGGAGGGGCTCCCACGTTCGCCCTGCTTTGTGACTGAATTTTATCCCATCGACAACCGACGCAGCAGCAATCTGCGCATCGCCATCACCGGTACGGTGGTGGTTCATGCGCTTTTGCTGTTGCTGCTAGCGTGGATGTTTGCGAGCGAGGCGGCGCACCGGCTGTGGCTGGAGGCGCACCAGCCGCCAAAGGAGAAGGAAAAGGAGGAGGAGGTGCTGCTGTTTCCTGACCAGTTTCTGACGCCGCCACCGCCGAAACCCAAGCCGGAGCGGCAGGTGTACATCCGCACGGCGCAGAATGAGAGTTCAGACACGGCGCCGAAGAATCCAGCGTTCATCGCGGACCGGAACACGCTTGCGTCCACGAAAAAGGCACCGTCCCCAGACGCGACAGAGCCGATGCCTTCGATGGACGGGCTGAAGCTCCCTACGCGTGAGCTGGCGGACCGGGACTATCGCGATGGGGACCTGAAGGATGATTCGCGGCCGAAGTCTGGCCCCGCAGCCGCCGATGCCGCCATCGCCGCAGGCACCGCCGACGATCTTGAAGCCCAAGGATGCCGCGCCGCCGCAGCCGCCCAAGCCGCAGACGGTACTGACGCCGAAGCCAGAGGTGACAAAGCCAGAAACGGAGACGCCAGCGGAGACGCAGAAGATGGCCAAGGTGGAGCCTGACAAGACGCCGCTGACCAAGATGATGGAGGAGGCGGACAAGGAGCTGGCAAAGGTGGCGATGAACCGTCTGCCGCTCGAGGTGAAGAAACCCGAGCCGATGGAGAAGACGCCCGACGCGCCGCCGAAGACGGAGCCGACTCCGAAGAAACTGGAGGTCGTGCAGGAAATGCCGCCGCCGACTCCGCAGGAGAAACCAATCCCGAAGGCGCTGCCGGTGGTGGATGATGAAGTCGTGACGCGTACGACGCGGAATGCGGACCCAAACGCCTATACGCCCCACACGCGCAAAGCGGAGACAAAGGGCACTGTTTTCAATCGTGGGACTGAGGAGGCTGTGGATGCGAAGATGACGCCGCTAGGGGTCTATGAGCGTCAGGTGCGAGGCGAGGTGGACAGGAAATGGCACAGCTACTGCATGCTGCGGCGGGGTTACGTGACCTACGGGAGCCTGAAGCTCCTTTTTTATGTCAACAAAAAGGGCAAGGTGGAGGGGCTGCGGGTCGTCGATGACAAGGAGTCCAACACGGCCCTCACCGAAGTGACGATGCAGGCGATCAAGGATGCGGTAATCCCGCCCATTCCTGCTGATGTGCTGCCTCTGCTGCCCGAGGAGGATGGAGGGCGCTTCAAACTCAATTACGATGTCCTCATTTACTGACCTTGTCGCCATTGAGGGAATCAAGATGGGGCTCATGGTGCTGGGTGCGCTGTCCGCCGCTGGTGTGTGCAAGCGGGTGTGGCTTAGACTGCGGCTGCTGAGCCTGACAGCGGTGGCGGTTTTCGTGGGCATGCTGTCTGCCCATGCCGCGCCGCCGGAGAAACCCAACCCCAAAGGGCTGCCCATGGCGGAGGATACACGCAAAACGCCGCCGCTAACCCAGATGATGGAGGATGCGGACAAGGACCGCCTGCCGCAGGAAACGAAGCAGGAGGAAACGCCCAAGGAGCGCTACATCCGGCAGGTGACGGGGCTGGTGGAAAAGAAGTGGCATATCTACATTAAGCTGCGGCGGGATGGCGTGACCACCGGGTCCCTACAGCTTGTATTTTACGTCAATAAAAAGGGCAAAGTGGAGAGCCTACGAATCCTAGATGACAAGAAGTCCAATAAGGTACTCACCGAAATCACCTTGCAGGCGATCAAGGATGCGGAGATACCACCCATTCCTGCTGACGTGATCCCTTGGCTCCCCAAGAACGAACCGGAGCGCCTGCAAATCCACTATGATGCCCTCATTTACTGACCTCCTCGCTTCTGCCACGCCAATGCTTGCCGCCGCTGCTGCTACAGCCGCTGACGCCACTGAAAAGGCTGCGCCCACGGGGCTGCAGTTGCTTTATGAATTCCTCTCGACAGGGGGCTTTGTCATGGCGCTCATTGTCATCTGTTCGATGTCGGCCATCGGGGCTTCGATCATGGCGTGGCTGCAACTGCGGGAGCAGGTGATCATGCCGAGCGCGGTGGTGAGCCAGCTACGGGCGATCCCGAACTACGCGCTGAAGGGGGACATCCGGCCGCTGCAGGAGTTTCTGGTGCATGATGGCTCCATGCTCTCGCGGCTGGGCAGCATGGCGATCAGTGGTGCCTTCACGAGCAAGCAGGAGTGCCATGACGCGTGCGCGATCAAGGCGCGTGAGGAGATCCACCGACTGGAGAGCGGTATCCCGCTGCTGGAGGTGATGGTCTCGGTCGCGCCGCTGCTGGGTCTGCTGGGCACGACGGTGGGTTTGGTGGGCATGTTCTCGGCCTTTGGTGCGGGCGGCGGGCCGGACACGACGGTGATCGCGCATGAGATCGGCGTGGCGCTGCGCTGCACCATCGCGGGTCTGTTTGTGGCGGTGCCGTCAGTGCTGGCGCACACGTATTTCTCGCGTCGGCTGGATGCGCTGGCGGTGCGGGTGGAGTCCATCATGCAGGAGACGATCCAGCATTTTTACCAGCACTTTGAAGTGCAGCGTCCGGCGCACTGAACCACGCCTGATCTCACGCACTCTCCGCCATGAATCTGCGCCCTAAACGCCGCCCGGTACCGACGATCCCCATTGTGTCGCTGATCGACATCATGGTGATTTTGCTGATCTTCTTTGTCGCGACGACGACGTTTGAGAAGGACAAGGCGCATGTGAAGATCACGCTGCCGGAGTCAAAAACTCTCGGCGGTGCGGCGACGGCACCGGAGGTGCGCGTGGCGATCAGCATCGACGAGCAGCAGCATGTCTTTCTGGATGGGAAGCCGGTGGAGTTGGAGCAGCTGGCGGCGGCGATCACGTCAATGAAGGAAGCGCAGCCGGGGCTGAAGTTGGAGCTTCAAGCGGACACCACGGCGGCGCTGGGAAATCTGGTGAAGGTGTGGGACGCGCTGCGCGAGGCGGGCTACAGCATCAATGACGTGCCTGCGCGAATTCAGCGTGCGGTGCCGTGACTGGTGGAAGTGAAAACGGGGCAGTGTGGAATGGCACTTTATCGCCTGACATCGCAGGGCTGAAATACGCAGGTGTCATGATCTTCGAGACTGGCATTCACACGGCTTGAAATTCACCGTGCCGTATCTGGCGATTGGGGCGCGAGCGACAAGATTGAGACATCTGGCACACACATGGTTTGGAAACCTTAAGGAAGACGAAAGCGCTTGTGTTGTGCGGTCCTAGTTCTTGGTTGGCGCGGTTACATCTCTGTTATGAGACGGAAACGCTATGCGACTTCGCTGGCGGCGGTCCTGCGGGATCGTCCGCCTACTTATCGTCTGCGTTATGAATGGGTGCCGGTGCGGCATTTGTGTCGTTTCGAGGAGGCCCGCTTGCTGGAGCGCGTGCGGCAGAGACGGCGTCGTGAATGGCTGCTCTCGCGCTGCATCTGCACAGGGGCCATCCTGGGCGGGATGTTCGGTGCCTGGTTCGGGTTCCGTCTCTACGGCCCGCACGGGGCTCTCGGTGGTTCCATCATCGGGATGGCTCTGGGCGGCTTGCTGAGTGTCGTGCTCCTTGTCCTCTCATTGGTCGCCTTGCTGGGTGGGGCGGTTTATGGGGTGTCATGTCTGCTTTTTTAGATCAGAGGGTAGGGGCTTGCTGTGTCGGAAATGATGATGATCGGGTTCACTTCGCATTCCGAAACACATACAGCACCCCGTCATCCGCTCCAAATAGCACGTAGTTCCCAGCCACAGCAGCTGAGGTCTTCACCGGCGCGCCGATTTCGTTGTGCCAGACCTCTTTTCCAGTTTTGAGATCGAGCGCATAAATATAGCCGTCGTCGCAGCCGAAGATCGCCACCTTGCCAGCGCAGATCACGGCGCTGCTGTCGATGCGGTCACGCGCGCGGAATTCCCAGAGCTGTGCGCCGGTGACGCGGTCGATGGCATGAAAGCGTTTGTCTCTGCCGCCCACATACACCCCCTTTTCCCAGACGGCGGGCGCGGCATAGTACTCGAATTCGCGTTCGCCGTACTCCCAGACCTTCGTGCCATCGGTAATGCTGTAGGCTCCCACGCGGTTGCCGTAGTGGCTGACGTAGATGATGCCGTCGGCGATGGCGACGTTGTTGCCGATGTAGGCACCCACTTCGATCTGCCGCTCTTCGACGCCAGTCTTCACATCATGCACATGCAGCACACTGTCACAGCCGCCGAAGACGACTTTGCCATCACCCACGGCAGAGCCGCCGTTGATGTAGTAGCCGGTTTCAGCCGCCCACTCTTTCGCGCCCGTCTTGGCATCGAGGCAGTAAATCGAGTAGTCGTAGCTGCCGATGATGATTTTATGCGCCTTGGTTTCGGGATTCGTCCAGACATTGGCGGCAGCGTGGATTTCGGCCTGCGTTTCAAATTTCCATGCTTCTTTGCCTGTGTCCGCGTTCCAGGCATAAACGAACCCGTCCTGACAGCCCGCGACCACGAGTTCCCCTGCGAACGCGGCGGCACCGTCGAAGGCCCCCTTGGCCTCGGTCTTCCAGATCTCTTTGCCTTTGACGAGATCGAGGCAGAAGAATTTACCATCCTTGCAGCCCAGATAAACCTTGCCATTACGCACGACCGCACTGGAGACGAGCATCTCGGCCTGCCCCTTCGGCTTGTCCATCAGCTTAAACTGCCAGGCAAGCTCCAAGGGGAACTTCAATTCGACGGGGGAAGTGCCCGTCATGGCCGCGTTGCCTCGGGAGTCCGGCCAGTCCGCCGGTTGGGCCTGCAGAAGGGCTGGCAGGAGGAGGCTGAGGAAAAGGGTTGCACGCATGAGTTTGGACTGTGAAACTGGCATGGTGTGCGCTTTGTTGCAAACAAGCCGATGTCTGATCACGATCTCCAACAGCCGCCGCCGATCCCACCTGACTTGCGGTGTGAGTATGAGGAGCGTCCGTTTCAGAACTGCACGCGCTGCGGAGAGTCCCTGCCGGACTTCCCTGGCGGCTTTCAAATCTCCAAGGCCTACAAGCGCGGTGAATGCGTGATGGAGTATGCATTGTGCGATCACTGCCGCTCGCAGATGATGGAGGAGTTCTCCCAGGAGTCGAAAAAGCGTCTGGCCCAGTTTCAGGACGAGCAGGTCACGCTGGAGCGCGGCCTGGAATCGTGCGCGGTGTGCAATGCACGGCGCGATGCACCCGGCATGGATGACTTTGTCATCACCGGCGTGTGCGAGGGGCTCTCCCTGCTGCACAGCGTGATGATCTGCGGCAAGTGCGGCGACACCGTGCAGGGCTTCATCTCGACAAAAACCCGCGATACATGGAGGCGTTTTGTGGATGACAATTTCCCCGGCCCACCACCCATGGACTCGCTGCCGGAACCCGTCGAAGTGTACCGCACCCCGGTGCCGGTGATGTCGAAGATGTGAAGTGAAAAGGGGAAGGTAAAAAGATTCAAGCCCCCTTGAGAGGGCGCGTCTCGGACCCCTTTCACTTGCCCCATCAGTGCTCGCAGTTCGCTCCTTCTGGATCCGTGTCTTCCACCTTCGCGGTGGCTTTGAGTTCTTCGAGGAAGGCGTTGAATTTTCTGTCGCGGTACTCTTCGAGGAAACGACTCTTCACGTCGTCTTTCACCTCATCGAACGGACGTGCCACGGACGGTCTGCGTCCCGTCACGGTGCAGACATGAAAACCGAGCTGGGTGGTGAAGACGGGGCTGATCTCGCCTTCACCCATGGAAAAGGCGATGGTTTCAAACTCCTCCATGAACTCGCCGCGTTTGAACCAGCCGAGGTCAATCTGCTGCTGCTCGCCGGAGCGGTGCTCTTCCGCGAGCTTGGCGAAGTCAGCTCCAGCTAGGAGCTGGGCGCGGACATCGCGCATGGAATGGTAAATCTCCTGGCGGCTGGTCGCCCCCTGAAGGCTTTTGGTGATGTGGGACGCCTGGATCTCTTCGTCGGTCATGTAGTGCTTGAGATTGGCCTCGTAGCAGGCTCGCAGCTCGGCCTCGGTCGGTTCAGGTTCGGGGGCGTAAATTTCCTGCAGCGTTTTGTCCAGCCGCACACCGCCAGCCACGTTCTCGCGCACGATGGCCTCATCTTTGACGGGCATGCCGATGTTCATATAAAACTGCGTTTCACCACCGGCCTCGTCGATGAGTTTCGTCAGGCGTGCAGTGACATCTGCCTCGGAGACTTCGGGGTGGCGGCGGCGGCTTTCCTGGCCGAGGAGGGCACGGGAAGTGAGGTTGTCCTTGGCGATGCCGCGAAATTCAGGGTCACGCTCACAGCAGGCCACCTGGAGGGTGCGTTCATAGTGTCCTTTGATGTGGCGGAACTCCGCCTCGATGATTTCGTCGTCGATCTGTTCGCCGTTGATGATAAGTGCCATATTGGGCGAACATGGAGCGCGGGGTGGAGGGCGCAAGGTTTGACAATAAAGACGGGGTGGCCTAAATGCTGCGTGCCATGGTCGTATTGTCCGGCATGAAAACTGCGGACAGGTCTGGCGTTTCTTCACGATGATGAGATTGATCCACCTTTTGATGACAGGAGCGGCCGCAGGGCTGCTGGCGAGTTGTGCAGACCAGGGCGTCGTGCGTGCCATCCCGGTTGCGCCGAATTCCCAGCATATGTATGCCCAGGGAGACACTGCGCAGATCATGCCGGTGCTGCTGCCGGAGCGGCCCATGCTCGTAGCGACCTCCGGTCCCGCGATCCGTGCCGCCTCCTACCTGCTGCTGGATGTGCGCACCGGGCAGCATCTGGCGGGGCGCAGTTTTGAAACGGCTCGTGGCGTGGCCAGCACCCAGAAGCTGGTGACCGCCCTGGTGGTGCTGGATGCGGGCAATCTCGACAAGATGGTGCGCGTGCAGGCATCCGATGTGGCCGTGGAGCCGACACGGCTTGGCATCAGGCCGGGGGAGACCTATTCGCGCAGAGAGCTGCTCTATGCTTTCCTGGTGAAGAGCGCCAACGATGTCGCCAACGTGCTCGCGCGTGACAACGCGGGCAGCATCAGTGCCTTTACGGCCAAGATGAATGCCAAAGCGCGCGCGCTGGGCTGTACGAACTCCAACTTCAAAAACCCGCACGGATTGACCGTGGGCGGGCAGTACTCCACCGCACGGGACATGGCCCGCGTGGCGATGGCAGCGTATCGCAACACCGTGATCCGCGATGTGGTGCGGAGGAGGCATCACAACTTCCGGTTTGCGAGCGGACGGATGGTCACGCTGCCGAACACCAATGAGTTGCTGGGCGTCATGCCCGAGTGCAATGGCATGAAAACCGGCTACACCGTGGCCAGCGGGCGCTGTTTGATCTCCAGTGCCGCCAGTGGCTCGCGTGAGGTGATCTTGGTGCAGCTCGGCACCAAGACGAAGTACATCTGGGAGGACGCTCGTATCATGATGAGCTGGGGCCTGCAGCGCGTACGTTCCAGCAGTGGCGTGGCCATGACTGCGTGGCTGGGAAATTGAACAACGTCTGTTGCGGCGAATCCATCCAGCAGCCAGATTGTTGTTACCTCCAATCGTTCAGCCAAGAATGCCGTCCACCACCCTCGTCTGTCCTCACTGCGAAAAAACTGTCGAAATCCAGGTTTCATCAGTCACGCGTTCACGCCCCTGCCCGGAGTGCGGCCAGATGGTGATGCTGCAGATGGCCGAAAAGACCACCAAGACAAAGCGCCGTGCCCTGCTGATGCAGCAGAATGATCCGGCCGAGGTGGCCACGACGAGCCAGACCCGCATGACAGAGCCTGCGTATGAGCCGCAGCCGCTGCCTGGAGATGCGTTTGATCGCATGCGCATGGATCCGGAGATCCAGCGGTTCCGGCGGCGCCTGATGCTAGGTGCCGGAGCCGTCGGTTTCATCGTGCTCGGGATAGTGGTCTGGAGCCTGATACTCTCAGCGGCAAAGCCTTTAAAACCATCGGGTTCCAAGCTGGCACACAAGGATGAAACCCCGGACCTTCAGCAGGAGACATCCATACTTCAACGGGACGATCCTCTGCCTCAAGTAAACTCCGGCAATCTGGTGTTTCGCCCGCCGGGTAGCAATGACCTCAAGACCGCCTCGCCCCTGCCAGCTGGGAGCAATTCAAGTGAAAATCTGGCAAAGCTGGCTGCGGCTGAAGAAGTGCTGACAAAGTTTCTGCAAACCCCCAGTTGGAAACAGCGCGTGCTGCTGGTACGTGACAAGCTCCGCGTGGCCCCGCTGATGAGCATTTATTACGCGAAGAATGCGGACGGTCAGATCGAGTTTGATTCCATAGTCGAAGCCACGGAAATCTCCCCCAAGTTCAGCGAGCACGTGGTCGTGTTCGAGGGCGGCGGGCGGCGCATGGCTACCGTCGAACACACGCCCAAAGGACCCCTCGTGGACTGGGAGTCATTCGTTGGCGCCGGTGAGATGGCCTGGTCGGACTTTCTTGAATTGAAGCAGGCCGCTCCCACCTTGTTTCGCGTGCTGGTTTCTCCCGCTGGACACTACGAAAATTCGTTCGGCGATCCTGCGGTCCTCAGTTGCTACAGCCTGCGCAACATTTCTGAACCCGGCGCCAAGGTGGTCTATGGCTACGCCCATAAGGGCAGTGAACTGGCCAAGGAACTGGACTACCGGCTGCAGCAGAGCGCTGATGCCACCGTGCCGATGGTTTTGCAGCTCAAGTTTCCCCCGGATGCACCGGTGGATTTTCAGGTTTGGATCCATAATTTCGTCCAGGCCGGCTGGGTGACCCCTTGACGCTCGGAAAGCCACGATTCGCGTCATTTTTCGCAAAATTTGCAAGAATGCTCGGGGGTGCCCGTAACTCCTCACGATTCCAGCAACAATACCCATCTCTCTTTATGAAAATGCATTCTCTCTGCCAAGGTAATCACCTTGATCTGCGCTCCGGTGCCAGCCGTCGTGATTTCCTCTACGTTGGCATGCTCGGTGGCCTCGGTCTGACTTTGCCTGAGATGCTCCGCCTGCAGGCCGCTCAGGTCATGCCTGAAGTGGAAACCTTCAAGCCCGTCGCTGACTCGATCATTCACATCTACCTTCCAGGTGGCATGGCACAGCATGAGTCCTGGGATCCGAAGCCCTTTGCCTCGCCAGACTATCGTGGCCCGTTCACCCCGATCAAGACCTCCATCCCCGGCGAATACGTCGGTGAGAAGTTCACCAACATCGCCAAGATCATGAACAAGCTCACCGTCATCCGTTCGATGACCCACGGTGAAGCCGCTCATGAGCGTGGCACGCACAACATGTTCACCGGCTACCGTCCAAGCCCGGCGATCAACATGTTCACCGGCTACCGTCCAAGCCCGGCGATCAAATTCCCCAGCTTCGGCTCCGTCATTTCCCACGAGCAAGGCAGCCGCAACAATCTGCCTCCTTATGTCGTGGTGCCAAACATGGTCGCTCCTGATCAAGGCACCGGCTACATGAGCAGCGCCTTTGGTCCTTTTGCCCTCGGCAGCGATCCTGCTGACAAAGGCTTCACTGTGCGTGACCTGCTCACCCCGAAAGACGTGGACGAGAAGCGTTTCGACCGCCGCCGCAACCTGCTGGGCTCGGTGGACGAGCATTTCAAAGCCGTGGAAAAAGCCGACTCCATCAGCGCCATGGACAGCTTCTATCAGGCCGCTTACGGCCTGATCAGCAGCCAGAAGGCCCGCGAAGCCTTCGATCTCACCAAGGAATCCGACAAGCTGCGTGACGAATACGGTCGCAACACCGCCGGTCAGCGCTTCCTGCTGGCTCGCCGTCTGGTCGAATCCGGTGTCCGCATGGTGTCCGTCAACTACGGCGGCTGGGATCACCATTCCAACATCAAAGACGCCTTCACCGGTCAGGCTCCGAACTTCGATCAGGCCTTCGCCCGCCTCATCACCGATCTTTCTGATCGCGGCATGCTCAAGCGCACCCTCGTCATGGTCAGCTCCGAATTCGGCCGCACTCCGAAGATCAACGGTACCAACGGTCGTGACCACTGGCCACGCGTGTTCTCCGTTGCCATGGCCGGCGGCGGCATGAAGGAAGGCTACATCCACGGTGCGTCTGACGCTCTCGGTGGTGAACCCGACCGCGATGCCGTGGGTCCGGAAGATCTTGCCAAGACCATGTATCGCCTCCTCGGCATCAACAGCGAGAAGCGCATTATGGCCGACGGCGGTCGCCCGATCGACATCGTCAACGGTGGTCGCATCCTCACGGAAGCCCTCGCTTAATCCGCGTCGTCAGCACAAATCACTTCAGAGAACCCGGACCTTACCGTTCGGGTTTTTTGTCGGAAAATTTTGTTGATTAAAATTTCTAAGAAAACGTGACATTACACAGTGCATCCACAAAATACATGATCTTGCAAAGTAACTCTGGCAGCGCGTTTTGCGCTGAATCGGTTGAGCGTAGGAATCCCCGTTTTGTAAAAGATCGCCAGTCAGACGACAGTACCCACCTGTGAAGACTACCGCTCACCCAGACAGCTCAAAACTGAAGCATCGGCTGAAGACCATCGGCCACACCTGTGATGTGAGCTGCAATGAAACGCTGTACCGCTTCGTCAATCCCACATACTCAAAAGCCGCTGACATTGTGAGCGGTGCCGGTGCCCTGCACTCCTCGGGCAGATGGCACACCAAGGGAGCTGCCAGACTGAGCTATACCGCGCTCACGCCGGAGACCGCACTGGCAGAAGCGCAGGCTCATGTGCGTTATTACGCGCTGCCGCCCAGTAAGGCTCTTCCTCGCACACTGGTGGCCCTCAAGTTCAAAGCTAGGCGCGTGCTTGATCTGCGGGACGGAAAGGTGCGCCGGATACTGCACCTCTCCGAAGACACCATCCGCCATCTGGACTGGCGGGCGGAGAACCAGTCGGGGCAGGAATCCATCACCCAGGCTTGGGGGAAAGCCTTCGCTGACGCCGGTTTCGAAGCGGTCATCGTCCCGAGCGCCGCAGATTCCTCGGGCGCGAACGCACTCGTTTTCCCTTAAAATTTGCTACCTGGTAGCCAGTTTGAAGTGGATCAAGAAGTGATATCACCTTAACAAATCCTGCAAATTTGCAGGATTATTATTGCGCGTCCCGGGCATCAGAGGCATGGTTGCTTCATGAGAAACGCCGCAACCCAGAAGCCAGTGACTTGGCAGCAGGCCAGGGAGAGCGGGACCGCGTTGTTCGTGTGGCGCAGAAACATCGGTTTAAATCGGTGTGTCTTTGCGCGGCTATCCAATTTTTCGGAGCGGACCCTTGCCACCTATGAAAAGCAAAAAAAGCTTTCAGCTCCAGTGCAGGCTCAGGTCACAGAAGCCGTGCGCCTTGTGAAGGCTTTGCTGGAATTGATCCCGGCGGAGGATCTGCCTGTATGGTTGCAAAAACCCAATCCAGGCTTCAAAGACCGCAGCCCGTGGACGCTGATCGAGAACGGTGAAAGAGATGTGATCTGGGAGATGATCCATCAGACCCGCCATGGAGCCTTTGCCTGACCCCGCCTCTGAAGAACCTCAGCAGATAAAGGCGGTAGCTGGAACAGATGAGTATTCACGCCAGATGCCCCAGCGCCAGCATGCCGTAGTAGGTGTACTCGCAATCCAGCATGTCATCCGTCCAGTTGCCATGGAAGCCTCCGGTGGCATTCCAGAGTGAATCGACAAAGTCGAGGCAGGGTTCCTTGAGCCGGGAGTAATCCGCCTGCACCGCATCCAGCGCATGCAGGGCCACGGCGGTGGAGAGCAGGTCGGGCAGGGGAGCGGCGGGGAGGGCCAGGAAGCCGCCTGCGGGCAGGCACTGGCGCATCAGCCAGTCCACCGCCTCAGCAGGCGGGGGCATGTCCATGTGGCGGTGCAGGGCCACCATGGCCGCCGTAGCCGTCGTGGAGCCCACGGGGATGCCGGGTTCGTTGGACCACGCACCATCCGGTGTGCGCAGGCCGCCCATGCATTCCACCAGCCGCCATGGCTCCGGAGGGATGCAGCCAAGGTCCTGGTAGGCACCCCAAGCCAGCAGGCAGCCGTAAGCGCTGCCCTTGGCGCGCTTCGGAGCCTGATGGTAGCCACCGTCCGGGCAGCGAAAGGCCTCGATGCGTGCCGCCAGCGCCTCACGCGAGGCCATCGGAAAATCCTGCATGCCGGCATTCGCCCAGCAGCGTGCTAGGCAGCACAGATGTACGAAGTCCTGCCGCTCCCCATCACCGAATGGCGCGAGCCAGGGCCGCACATCGGGAATCGTGGCGGCATCCACGGACAGCGCCTGCAGGCCTTCCAGGCCAAACACGGTGTAGTAGAGATCCGGCTTGTCATTGCGATCCAAGAAGCCGCCCTCTGCAGACAGGCGTGAACGCAAAAAACCTTCAACCAGCTCCGCCGACTCACCGAGGAGTTTCGGTGCCAGGCGCGCCACTTGCAGCATCTCAAGACGAAAGGACATGCGCACGCGCCTAACCCGAAGCCCGCCATATCGCCAGAAGAAAGTCATTTTCTCGCTTGAGTATTCTTCGGCTTGGTCAAAACTCTCGACCCGGTTAACCCGACTCCTTTGCTCACGTGGCGGAATTGGTAGACGCGCTAGATTCAGGTTCTAGTAAGTAACATTGTGCTGGTTCGAGTCCAGTCGTGAGCACCATCCAGCGGCAACAGTGTCGCCCCGGTTGACCGGTTATACAGAAAGTCACATGCAAGACGCAGGATTCGTGAGGCAGGCATTTGCGGGAATCGCATCGCGGTATGTGTTGGCAAATCACGTCCTCAGCCTCGGCATCGACTGCCTCTGGCGCCGCACCACAGCCAGACGCATCGCAGCACTCAAACCACAGCGCGTGCTCGATCTCGCCACCGGCAGCGGGGATCTCGCCCAGGCCATCCAAGCCGCCTGCCCGCAGGCCAAGGTCTTGGGTGCCGATTTCTCCGTACCCATGATGCGCGAGGCGCAGAAACGTCGGTTTAGCAGTCTCGTCGCCGCAGATGGACTCGCGCTACCCTTTCAAGACGGCGTCTTCGATGTGCTCACCGTCGCCTTTGGCCTGCGCAACATGGCCTCCTGGCCTGCCGCCCTGAAGGAAATGAACCGTGTGCTGCGGCCCGGCGGACGCTTGTTCGTGCTCGATTTTTCCATCCCGCGCATTCCCGGCATCCGCCAGTTGTACCTGTTTTATCTCAAGCAGATCATGACCCGCATTGCCGGCTGGATCACCGGCAAACGCGAAGCCTACGTGTACCTCTGCGGTTCCATCGAACGCTTCCCGTCCGGCCGCGACATGGAGTCCCTCATCTGCGCCAACGGCTTCGCCAGTGCCTCCTCGCGTCAGCTCACGCTCGGCATTGCTTCGCTCTATGAAGCGGTGAAGTAGCGGCGCAGGTTTTTAAAACCGTCCTTCCTTCAAATCCAGCAGCGCACCACCCAGATGGTCAGTGACATCGCTCGCTCCCACGGCTTCCATCGCCGAGCGCTCATGAATGACAAACCGTTCCGCAGCTCGCCCACACACCCACGCCCCCAGACCCGCTGCCTGATGCAGCGTGAGATGCTGCGCGGCAAAGGTGGCGCATACCCCAGATAAAACATCGCCCATGCCACCGCTGGCCATGCCAGCGTGGCCCGTCGTATTGAACAAGGTCGGCTGACCGTGCGTGGCGATCACCGTGCGCGTTCCTTTGAGCAGCAGCGTGCGCCCCGGGGCGGTTTCCGTGAGCGATTCAACGAGCATCCGGCGGCTCATTCCATGCCACCCGGGAAAATTGCGCAGCAGTCGCTCCATCTCACCAGGATGTGGAGTCATGAGGCGCGGCAGTCTGCCAGTTTCATCGAGCACTTCGGGATGCTGCGCCAGCATCGTCAATGCATCGGCATCCACGATCGTGCGTGGCTTGGCCCGCTTGAGCACTTCGATGATTTCCTTCTCATGCGCAAAGCCCAGTCCCGGCCCGATGGCGAGTGCATCGAAGCGCATCTCCAGCACATCACGATAATCATCGATCGACTTCACCATCACCTCAGCAGGCAGGCGCTGCACGATGAGCGGATACACGTCCTCCTTCACCAGCAGCGTGACGAGTCCCGCACCGGCGCGAATGGCACCACGACAGGCTAGCTCCGCCGCACCGAGAAATCCCGGCGAACCCGCCAAGATGCCCACGCGCCCCGCATCTCCCTTGTGCATGTCGTTCGCACGGTGCGGCAGCCAGGACCGCAGCAGCCGGGGTGTCAGCACCTCAGCCTGCGCATCGCCATCGGTCTGCGATAAAGCAGGCAGCGTCACCAGCGCGATGCGCCCCACATAATGATCGGCACCATCTTCGAGCAGTCCTGCTTTGATCTGCGCCACCACGGCGGTCACATCAGCTTCCACTGCGTCCTCACAGGCGTCGCCATGATCACCATCAAGACCTGAAGGAATGTCCATCGCAATCGTCAGCGCA
The DNA here is from genome assembly GCA_002279765.1 of Verrucomicrobia bacterium 12-59-8. Next base: position 25,770 of record NCCR01000112.1, read on the forward strand.
TGCCGCTGAGTGCGCAGCGTGTTCATTTCGCGCGCTAGCACCTGAAGCTCCGGCCTCATCGGCCCCTGAGCACCGATGCCAAGCAGCCCATCCAAACTCACGATTGGCCCCGCAGGAAAATCAAACGCCGTGGCATCCTCCAAAATGCGCACATGACTTCCCAGCACCGCCAGATGCGCACGCGGTAGAGCCTTCATCGCGGTAGCTTCGCCACTCAGCCGTGCATACAACTGCCACCCGTCAGCGATCAGTTCACGCGCCGCGACGAGCGCATCACCCGCGTTGTTGCCTTTGCCAAGAAACAGCACCAGCGAGCCTGCACGCGGCGCAAACTGGCGCACCACATCCGCGATGCCGCGCCCCGCCTCCTCCATCAATGCCGCCGCACTCACGCCGCGTGCGAAGGCTACCTCCTCGCACTGCTGCATCTGGCGGCAGGTGACGATCATGGGACTTCCGCTGCTTCCAGCAGCATGGCTTTGAGTTGATGGGCCGACTGCAAGGTTTCTTGCGTCGTTTTTGTGGCAGGCAGAGACAAGACCCGCGTGCCTTTGGCTGTCGTGTCCAGGGCTTTGGAGATGCCCTCAATGCTCGCAACTTCAGGCCCGCCGAGCACCAGCAGATGCATCAGGCGTTCGCCATCACGCTGCAGCCCGTCCTTCAACTGCTTCAGCGCTTCCGGTGTGTCGGGGATGAAGGCGAAGCGCAATGAACGCACCACCTTTTCTCCCGTAAGTTCATGCGCCACAGACAAGGATTCGGCGATGGCTTGCGCCGTACTTTCCTGCTGATCCGCCGGGCCTCCGTAGAGAGCCAGGACCATCACGATTTCCAGCGGGCGCTTGGTGCCCGTCAGTTCTGCGTCCACGTTCGACAGCTCTGCTCCAAAGCGTTCGCGCCGTACCGTGTAGCCCATGTTCTCCGCACCCATGGTGGATTCAAGGTAGCCCGGAATGCTCAGGTCTCGGTCCGCTTTGCCCAGAGCCGTACGCACGATCCCCGCATACCGTTCAATGCCTTCCGGGCTGATTGTCCGCCGCAGCGCCAGCGCATACTTAAAGGAACGATCCGCAGCCTGGTCCTTCTTCCACTGCCAGATGCCAAACGAAGCAATACCCAGCAGAATCGTGCCGACAGGCAGCATGACGAGCGCGAAACGAATCCAGCGTCCAGGATCAGCAGAGGTGGGTTGGGCATCAGACATGGGACATCACTCCATAGCAAGATTCAGCTCAATGCCACGCGGAATCCGCGTGGATAGGTGGACTCGGTCCATTCCACCATTCTGACCCATTCCTTCATTTTCCATTCTTCCATGTCCTATGCACAAATCTGAGAGGAACTGAAAACTGAAAATGGGCAAAAGCTCCCGCCTCACTCCAATCCCGCCAACAGCTCAGCCACCGAAACCTTCTGCCCCGGCAGCACCAGCTCAGGCCGAATATCCGCCAGCGGCTCCAGCACAAAGCGCCGCAAGTGCATGCGCGGATGCGGCAGCGTCAGCACAGGATCATCACTCACCACATCATCCGCATACAGCAGATCCAGATCGAGCGTGCGCGGCGAGTTCCGCTCCCGCTGCTCCGGCCGCCCCAGCGCCTGCTCAATGGCCTTGAGATGAGCATGCAATTCATGCGGCAGGCAATCAGCCGCGACCTCAATAACGGTATTCAAAAACGCCTGCGTCCCCGGCGCACAATCCACCGGCTCAGTCTCATACACCCGCGCACTGCCATTGAGCCGGATGCCCGGCACGCGTTCCAAAAGCAGCTCAACACCCCGCTGAATATTCTCAGCGCGATCACCCAGATTGGAGCCAAGAGCGATGCCGAAGTTCATCAGAGTTGACGTGGTTCAGCCATCGCAAACACTCACTTCAGCCCCAGCACATCCTGCATGTCATACAGCCCCGCAGGTTTCCCCGCCAGCCAGCGGGCGGCGCGAACGGAACCGGTGGCAAAGGTGTCACGGCTGCTGGCTTTGTGCGTGAGTTCAACGCGCTCGCCGACGTTCGCAAAGATCACCGTGTGATCACCCACGACATCGCCGCCACGGATGGCATGCACACCGATTTCCTTCGGTGTGCGTGCACCCACATCGCCGAAGCGGCCATGTTTGCAGTCCTTGTCATACTCAAGACCACGCACATCCGCGAGGATCTCGACCAGCGTGCGTGCAGTGCCGCTGGGGGAATCCTTCTTCATGCGGTGATGCATCTCAACGACTTCGAGATCAAAGTCCGGGCCGAGCAGTTCGGTGGCTTTGCGTGTGAGCCAGAACAAGGTGTTCACACCGATGCTATAATTGGAAGCAAACACCACTGGCAGCGACTTGGCAGCCTCACGGATGCGCGCCAACTCTTCATTGGTGTGCCCCGTGGTGCCGATCACCAGGCTCTTCTTCTGCTTCAGGCACTCGTCCAGCAGTTCATCGGTGAACAAGTGGGAGGAGAAGTCGATCACGATGTCCGCCTTGGCGAGTGCCGGAGACAATGCATCGCCCACGTCAACGGTGGATGCGACGGTGACGTTTTGAGCCTCGGCGGCACGAATGATCGCCTGGCCCATGCGGCCTTTGCTGCCGGTGATGAGGAGTTTGGTGTCGGACATGAGGGAAGAAAAGAACAGTGAAAAGGGGCAAGTGAAAAGTAAAAAGGGATAGGAGGGAGAAGTCTTGGGTTGGGGTGGGCTTTAGGTCAAGCCAGCAGTTCGGTCTTGGTTCTTGGTCAGCCCTTTTCACTTGCTCGGCGGCTGAACACTGTGCAGCGCATCTCCCAGCAGCATCTCGTCAAAACTGGCATTCGGCGAGCGCTCCGCCGGTGGCCAGAACTGACCGCTGCGGATGCGCTGAACAGCCTCGGCGGCACACTGGTGTGCGGCGTCCATCAGTGCTTCGTCAAACCCATCCCATGGCAAGATGGCAGTGTCCTGAATGCTTTTCGGCAGGGCAAAATAGGCCACGCTGCTGATGGACTGACCTCGCTGCTGCAGAGCAGCGGCGTAGAGCGGCAGTTGCAGATCCAGCCACATCCCGCGCTTCCCATCGGGCAGGTCAAAACACTTCCATTCATCCGCCTCGGTGAGCTTCGTGCGTGACGTGATCACTTTGACATGCGCCTCCTGCGGCGTGCGTGGTTTGTCCGAGCTCTTGAAATCAACAATGCGCAGTGTGCCGTCCACATGCCTCTCCACCCTGTCAATGCGGCCTCTCAAGCGCGCCTCAGCAATGAGGAAGGGCGTCGCGTCTCCCTTGTCGCCGATCAACAGCTCCGCATCAACACACTGCCACCCTTCCTGCCGGTTCTTGGCTTCAATCTCCGCCGCCTTCCGCAGCCGCTGCAAAATGCTTTCCAGCTGCAGCGTGATCAGCGGCGCAGGTCGTTGCCCATGAATTTCCCTCACCCGGTCTCGTGCCGCGGCTTCCAGACATTCAGCGATTTGCGCCGGATGCGTGCAGTCGCGCATGCCTGCGTCCAGGCTGAGGCGATGAAACGCATGATGAATGAGATTGCCAAACTCAGCAGCATCCAGCTCACGTTTGCCCGTCTCGATGGAGCCCATGTTTTTCGTGCAGCTCAGGTAGTAGCGAAACGGGCAGCTCAAATACTCACGCAAGCGCGAAGGCGAGATGGTCTCGATCGGCTTGGCACTCCAGTCCGGCTGCAATTTCCACGCCAGCGTTCGCGGCGGTTCGGCTGCGGACGCTTGATCCTCCTCCTTCGGAAACAGATGCGCCACACGCTGCGGCAGCGCCACATCATCGCACAGAAACAACAACCGAGACGGTCGCAGGGCATCACCATTCTCACCCCATTGGCCGCAGAGCAGACTCAAGCGTCCGCGTTCACCGAGACGCTGATTCGTCAGCGCAGCGAGGATGAAAGCGTCACGCGCAAAGCGTGTGTTTTGGTTGGGCAGACCCAGAGTCTTGCGCAGACTGTCCGGCAGAAACGGATGGCTGATGAAGATGCCAGGCACATGCTCTTCATTGAGACCCGTGACGATGAGGTTCGGCGCTTTTTCCCACAGCAGTTCAAGCCAGCCCTGCAGCACCAGGTCGATGTCACCACGCGGCTCCGCCAAGCGGCTTTGCGCGAGGCATTCGAGCGACAGTGCGAGCGTGTCTTCAGCTTTCGGCTCCAAACCAAATCGCTTCGCCTCCTGCTCAAGTTCTTCCGTGATGCGCAGCCACTCAGTAGCCAGTTCCGTGCGTTCCCGGTCGCCCGGCGCTTCAGGGTTGAAGTCATGATTCCCCAGCAGCTTCAAAATCAAAGTGCGTGCCGCTTTGGCCGGGGCAAGACGACGCAACGAATCCAGCAACGCCAGCGTCTTCTCAACGGCAGGCAGCAGGGCAGGGCGGTCTGCAAGCGGCAGCTCCAGCGCATGTGCCAGAGTCACCGGCAGGTGCTCACTGGCAAAGTCATCGGCCTCACGCAGCAGCGCGGCGGTGCTCTCATTGCCGGGAATGACAGCGTCGCGAAATTCCTTGATGCGCAGCAATGCTGCAAAGGCACGCCAGGCCCCTGAACTCAGCAGCAAACGGAAGCAATCCAGCACATGCCACATACCCTCACGTTGCACGGGTACACCACCGGGTTCAAAACTGCGCGCATCTTCGAGCGTGAGTTTTTCCAGCAGCAGACTGCCGACTTCCGCGTCGCAAACACCCAGCGCCGTGCGGCCCGTAGGCACCAGCTCGCGCATGAGATCAAGCGTCAGCGCCGCCTGAGTGGCAGGATCACGCGCCACATGGATCTGCTCATCTTGAAACGGCAGGCTGCTGCCCGCGTCTTCGCCCCAGCACTCCGGCAGCGGACGCCCGCATAAATCAAAAGTGTGCGCCATCGACTGCGGCGCCTGAATCGCGATGACCACTTGCAGTCCCCGTTTGGCACAGCCCGCAATCCAATCATCCAGCAACGGCGGCAAGTCCGGCGAAGCGAGCACGACAATCCGTCGCACCCCTTCCGGCAATGCCGGTTCGTGCGCATACCCACGCTTGAGCATCTGCGCATCCGCAACTTTCGCTTGTGCGAGTTCTTCGAAATAGGCACGCTCAATCTTCGCTAGGTCCAGCCAGCGGGCAGCGTCGCGCTGCGCAGCAGGATGCGTGGAAGTGTCGTCAAAAGTAAGTCCACCCGTACCCAGCAGCATTTTGAGTTCCGCCAGCATGCGCGCAGTCTCCGCCTGCCAGCCCCAGCCTGAATTTGTGGGGGGCTTGGGAAACAGCGCCGTGAGTGAATCAAGCGGCACACGTTCAAGCGCCCTCTGCCACGCCATCTGCGCCTGCACCGGCGTCGCAGCTTCAAAGCGGCGTGACTGGGGCAGCAGCGCCTGCTCCGGCAGCCAGAGATGCGGCACGATGGCCGCCGTGCCGGTCAGGTTCGTCGCCACCGCAAGCGCCTCACGCAGGCGGCGTCCGGCTTCACCGTTCGGCACCAGCAGCAGCGTGCTGCTGAGATCCAGCGCACGCGCAGAATCCCAGTCGCGGCAGAGCAACGCCACGGCTTGATCGATGACGGGCGTCTCCCAGCCCCAGAACAGCCGCTGAATCGCGTCACTCATACGCGCTCCAAATTCTGGATGATGTCGTTCACGATCTCCGCAGGCGTTTGATCAATCGAAACACGGATGATGTCAGGCGTCGGGTCCAGTGTGGCGAACTGGCTGTCCAGCAGCGTGGGCGGCATGAAGTGGCCTTTGCGCGCTTCAAGCCGTGAAGCAATCAGCTCCTTCGTTCCATCCAGCAGCACAAAGCGCAGCGTCTCCGGGTGATCATGCGCACGCAGCTTGTCACGATAGCTTGGCTTCAGCGCCGAGCAGGCGAGGACATAGTTCGGCGTCAGGTGGCGCATGTCCTCGATGCGCTGCCGCAGCGTCGCGTACCAGGGCCAGCGGTCGTCATCATTCAGCGGTGTGCCGGCGGACATCTTGGCCTTGTTGGCAGGCGGGTGGAAATCGTCGCCGTCCTCGAAGACGCCTTCGAGCCTGGCTGCCAGCAGGCTGCCGATACTGGACTTGCCGCTGCCGGAGACGCCCATGATGATGATGGTTTTTAGATCGGGGTGGAGCATGGTTGAAGGTGTTTTTTGTGACGCTTGACCGTGGAGCATGCCACGCTGAGGGTGCGGTCTGTAGCCATGAAATTCCCAACCCTGACCGCTCTTCTGGTGCTCGGCACCGCCTTTGCCACTGCTGAAGACAAACCTGTCGCAGCCAAGCCGGAGGCTGCCAAGGAGATCATGCTCTTCAACGGCAAATCACTCGACGACTGGGAGTCCGTGGACGTCGGCGGCAGCGGGGAGGTGGAGCTGGAGGGTGGTCTCATGATCATCAATCAAGGCGAGAATGTGAGCGGTGCCATTTACAAGAAAGCGGACACACTGCCAACGACCAACTACGAGATCACGCTGGATGCCAAGCGGATTCAGGGCGTCGATTTCTTTGTCGGCCTCACCTTTCCCGTCGGCGATCTCAAACACTGCGCCACCCTCATCTGCGGCGGCTGGGGCGGCAGCGTCACGGGCATCTCCTGCATCGACAGCATGGATGCCTCAGACAACAACACCTCCAGCTACCAGCGCTACAAGGATGACGAGTGGTACGCCATCAAGCTGCGGGTCACCCCGAAAAACATCAGCGTCTGGCTGGGCGACAAGCAGATCATCGACGAGGACATCGAAGGCAAAAAAATCAGCGTGCGCTCCGGTCCCATCGAAAGCTACCTGCCGCTCTCGCTGACCACCTTCAACACCATGGCTGCCATTCGCAACGTCAAGCTGACTCCGATCACGGAGCCGAAATGATGCCGTCCACGCCTGCGCTGCGCCTTGTCGCTCTCGCATTTTGCGTAGCACTGACTTCATGCCACTCGGTGCTACGAGTGGAGGTGACTCGCCCCGAGACCATTCTGAGCGCACGTGAGAAGAAGCAAATGGCCATACTTCTAGATGAAGTGGCGGCAGGCTGGGATGGCATGCAGCAGGGCCACTCCTCCGCACGGCAGGCGGCAGAGATGAGGTATGAAAGTGCGCTCTCCAAGTTTCTGCGTGAGTGGGACGCGCATCAATGTCCGCGCTACTGGCAGGACGGCACCGTGTTTGCCTCCAGACAGCACTCGTTTCAGATCGAACTGGCCACCGCGACCAGCCCCAAAACGGAGGTGGCACCCACGCAGATCGATCAGCTTTTGCTCGCCAAGCGCACGAAATCGCACGGCGAGGACACGCTCTCCGAACGGCCGGGTGTGGGCGTGCCAGTCGTCGGTCACATCTACCGCACGAGTGCGACCCGCAGAGAGCAGCCCTTTCTGCCGCCGAACGGTGGCAACCTCACTCTGACCGCCGTGATGGCGATGGCCGACGATGATGCGGATCCAGCCACGCCACGCCGCTGCCGCCTGCATTTGCACAATGCCCTCAACGTGCAGACCGTGAAGGTAGAAAAGGATGAGCGCCTGCTGGCGGCGAATTTCACTGCCGCAAAGGATCTGGCCCTGTCCAAAAAATCACTCGGCCTCTTTTCCTGGCTGGGGTTGTTCTACCCCGAGCGCACTCTGGGAGACAGCCATCTCTACTGCATGGACGGGTATGATCCCCAGCGCATTCCCGTCGTGTTTGTTCATGGCCTCATGTCCGACCCGCACATTTGGCTAAACGCGGTCAATGCCATCAGCTCAGACCCCGAATTGCGTGCGAAATATCAGCCCTGGTACTTCCTCTACCCCACCGGCATGGGCGTGCCGCAGACCTCCGCCCGCCTGCGAGCCTCGCTCCAGCAGGCGCGTGATTACTTCGATCCCGATCACAACGATCCCGGCATGAACCAGATCGTTCTGGTGGGCCACAGCATGGGCGGGCTGCTCAGCCGCATGCAGGCCGTCGATCCCAGTGACAAGCTGTGGAATGCCATGTTTCGCAAGCCGCCCGCTCAGTTGAACGTCTCCGAGCCTGTGCGTGAGCGGCTCGTCAGCACTCTCAAATTCAAGCCCCAGCCCGAGGTGAAGCGTCTCGTCTTCATCACCACACCGCAACGTGGCAGCAATCTCGCTGGCACAAACTTGGTGCGTCGTCTCGCCTCGCTCATCCGGCTGCCGGTGGATACGCTGCTCATGTCACAGCAGTTGCTCACTGGAAATATCGACGCTCTCTCGCCGCAGATCCGCGACTGGGGCTTCTTCGCCTTCCTCAGCATCGGCACCCTTTCCAATGAGCACCCCTTCTATCAGGGCCTGAACGCCGTGCCGATTCCCGTGCCATATCACTCCATCATCGGGCAGCTCGGTCACAAGCCCCTGCTCGACAGCTCCGATGGCGCAGTCCCCTACTGGAGCGCCCATCTCGATGGCGCGAAGTCCGAAAAAATCGTCCCCTGCTGGCACGGCTGCGTCGAGCGCCCCGAAGTCGTCCAGGAAGTCGTCCGCATCCTCCGCGAGCACCTGCGGGACAAGAATGTGAGTTCGCGTTGAACCGTGCCCGCTCGAAGCTGCCTGCCTGCGAGTTTAAAATCAGTTCGGGGTTCTTGGTTCGGGCTCAAGCAAGTAGTCAAAAGACCCAACGATAATGATTCAATTTTCTAGTTGTCGGCAAACCAACCCGGGCACAACCTCAAGGCATTCGCATTTTTGCCTAATAAATGTCAAAGTTCTACTGAAACGACGGTTAGATTAGATCTGGAAGTTCTCGAAAACTCCTCGTGAAAAACTATTACATTCCCATCTTGCTCCTGCTCATGTCAGGACGAACCGCCGCACAGGAGGCATCAGCCAATGCCTCTGCGTCTGAAGCAATCCCGCCCGTTTTTCAGATCCTGTCAGAATCCACCGTGCAGCAGCGCAATGGCAGCAGTGTTACTTTCAGGAAGGTGGCACCGCCGGTGATCACGCCGCAAGAACTGCCCGCAAAGGCGGCAGCGGAAGCTACCGCGATGAGCCAGCTTCCGATGAAGGAATCCAAACTGCTGAGTATCTCGGCCTCGGTGAAGGCGAACGGGTTCACGGTGCTGCGCTGGACCTGCGGTGCATCACAGCGCCTCCAGGCGGTGAGCAATGTGGATTTCCGCTACCTGGAAGGCCTGGGCAGT
>NCCR01000381.1:0-2839 GCA_002279765.1 Verrucomicrobia bacterium 12-59-8
CTTGCGCGCATTGAGTGTGGTTCAATGCGGTGCCCCGTAGCAACCCCGGCACGCAACGCAAGCCCGCCCCAGCAGCTCCACTTCGTCTGGGAGCAGCAGTGGGACGTCACCTGGCGCACCTACGTCCACGAGCGCTTCCCGCACAAAACAGCCCCCGCGACACCCGCCAGCGCCACCTCGCCCTCGATACGGAACCCCTTGGCGAAGGCGGGTTTCCGCTGGGGGACGAGCATGGCGCGGCAAGGCATCAGAGCATCCCTTGGCAGTGCCGCGCGCCCACCCGCGCCCATTACCCCCGGATCGGCTCCGTCCCCTCGCTGAGAATCGAAAGATACGCCTCATAGGAATACAGCCGGCCATACTTGCCGCCCGTGATCTCACGCACCAGCCCGATCGACTGGAGCTTCTTCAGTGTCGCACCCGCCGTCATCGCCGAAAGGCCCGTGCTTTCCGCAGCACGCACGGCGGAAAGGATCGGGCTTTTCTGCAATTGCTCATGGATGCGCAGTGCGGAGCCCGCGCCCTTGCCCAGCGCAGAGAGTCTTTCCCTGTCATCACGAAAAAGTTGCAGCAGCCGTTTGGCCGTGCTCACCGCCAGGTCCGCCGTCTCAGCTACGCCAGTCAGGAAGAACTCCAGCCATTCCTCCCACACACCCGTCAGGCGCACCTGCTGCAGCAGATCATAGTAGCGCTGGCGGTGTTGCTTGAAATAAAGGCTCAGGTACAGCATCGGCTGCTGCATCACCCCTTCAGAGCACAGCAAAAAGGTGATGAGCAGGCGGCCCAGCCGGCCATTGCCATCCAGAAAGGGGTGGATCGTCTCAAACTGCACATGCGCCAGCGCCGCCTTGATCAGCACCGGCGTGCGCACCGGATCATTGTGCAGAAACTTCTCCAGCGCGCCCAGGCACTCCACCACCTGATCCGGCGGTGGCGGCACATACGCCGCATTGCCGGGGCGTGTCCCGCCGATCCAGTTTTGCGAACGCCGAAACTCGCCCGGCTCCTTGTCGCTGCCGCGTCCGTCAGACAGCAGCACCCCATGAATTTCCTTGAGCAGGCGCAGCGACAGCGGCAGCCCCTCCTGCAGCAGCTGCAGACCGCGTTGCAGGGCCGCCACATAGCGGGAGACTTCCCGCACATCATCCACCGGCACGCCGGGAGCCCCCTGCGCCTCAAACAGCACCAGATCAGACAGCGACGACTGCGTCCCCTCGATCTGCGAAGACAGCACCGCCTCCTTCCTTACATAAGCATACAGGAACAGGTGCGGATCCGGCAGCACCGTGGTGATCCCGTCCAGCCTCCCCACCGCCAGCACCGCCCGGTGCGCCAGATCGTGCAGTTCAGCGCGCATCACCAGCGGCGGCTCCGGCGGCAGCGGTGCCGGCACAAACGCCCGGCACGGCTCCCCCACCATCGAAATAGGCACATAATGACCGGTAAGACCGCGCGACATGGTGAAAATCAAGGAAATGGAATTTGGACCACCCAAAATCAAGGAAAGCCCATCATCCTTGATTTTGCCATTGATGAAATCAAGTTTGTTGAATTTCACTCAGTCGCTCGTCGGTTGCCCATCAGGCCCTCCCGCAGCCTTCAAGCAGCCTCTGCGCCCCCAAACCCACTGAGAGCCTGCCTGCCGAAGGCATCAAAGAAAAAGCCCACAAGCTCCTCGGCCGCATGCTCAGCGTCAAAGACTCCGGCGAGTCCTTCAAGCTCTACCTCCTCCTCGGCGAGCCCCAGGACAAAGAGTTGCAGCCCGCCTATGAAAAGGCCCTCAAAAACCTGCGCAAACTCCCCGTCGAAAACGAACTCATCTTCGAATCCCAAGCCACCGAATTCACCCATCGCCTGGCCCAGCAGATGGAGGAGCATGAGGGGGCGGAGACGCCGCCGCAGCATCCTTCACCCCACCCCGCTACGGCTTGAACTCCGGCATCGCCCGGATCATGAACTGATCAAACAGCGGCACCGTGAAAGCCATGTCGCCATGCGCGGGACTGTAGATCATCCCCTTCTTGATCAGCTTCGCACGCACCGGCCCCAGGCTGGTGATCTTGATCCCCAGCGTGTCCGCGATGTCACCCGTGCGGTGCGCCCCAGGCCCCAGCGCCGCCATGGCACGCAGGAAGTTCTTCTCGCTCGGCGTCAGCCGGCCAAAGCGCACCCGAAAGAAGTTCTGGTCCAGACGCGGCACCACCGTGGCCGTGGCGCGCTGCACATCCTCCAGCGTGATCGGTGTCCTTGCCGCCATGTTCCATGACTGGTAGCCCCATTCCTGAAGGAAATACGGGTAGCCCTGTGTCAGGCGAAAGATCTCATGCAGCGCATCCACCTTGAAGGTCACACCTGCCGCATGCGCGGGCTCACGCAGCGCCTTGTCCGCATCCGCTTCCGAAAGCGCTCCCACATCCGGAAAGTTGAACAACCGCTCCGCATACGACTTCGAGGCACCCGCCAGACCCGGCAGGATGGGCAGGCCCGCCCCCAGCAGGATCACCGGCAGTTGCAGTTGCTGCACCCGGTGCATCGCCATGATCAGCGCACCCAGCTCCTTTTGGTTAAAATACTGGATCTCATCAATGAACACCGCCACCGCAGCACCCCGCTCCTGCGCTGCCTCCCCCACCGCGATGAAAAGATTCGGCAGGTCGATCTCCAGATCCCCGCTGTCCGCCGAGCCCTCTTCCGGGTCCACATCCAGCCCCACCGTCACATCCTCATAAGTCATCTTCAGCTTTCCCAGAAAGCTGCGCAGCACCCGCAGCCCCCGCCGCACCTTGTCTCCCGTGCCGGCCATCCGGTCCAAGTCGTAAAGGAGGCTTCGCAAATACGG
>NCCR01000381.1:2898-5363 GCA_002279765.1 Verrucomicrobia bacterium 12-59-8
TTTACCCCGCGCAATCCCGTCAGCAGCAGGCTCTTCTCCGCCCGCTTCTCCTTCACCCTCCCCAGAAGAATCCGCGCTAGCTGAAGCAGTGGATCACGCCCCACCAGTTCCGGCGGCGGCGACCCCGCACCAGGGGAGAAAGGGTTTTTGATCGGGTCCATGAGGTGATTGTAGCGTGTTATAGCTAATTATACATATTTATACATGATTGCAGGTATAAATGGATATAATTTGTTAGAAGTGCACCCCGGTGCACAAGATGTCTCTGACACCAAGCAAGCTGGAGGGCTCGTTTGAACCCATGTTCGCGCCCCACTTCTGCGTCCACCATGCCCCCGCATCTGGAACCGCGTTTTTCGACGCCAATCCCTCAGCGACCGACCGGCAAAAACAAGAATCCCCGCTGGCACACCCAGCCCGGCTTCTCGCTCGACCGCGTCGGCGACCTCATGCTCACCGTCTGCCATCACTGGCTCGGCAAAGTCACCACCACCATCGCCGCCTTCCGAAGCCGGGCAGGGGAACACCGGCCACTCCACCGTGTTTCAAGGAGTTCCCGAGGCACAAAAAAAGGAGGTGAATTTCTTCACCTCCTTTTCTGAAATGATCCCAGGTCAAAACTCAAGCCTGCCAGGCCATCTTATCCTGCAGTGCAATGCAAATGCGCTCCTGCTCTCTCTTTTCCACGGCAAGAAGGGAGGTGCGCTTTTTGGCATTAAACTCTTGAAAAGCTTTCGGGCTGTAGCCGAATTCCTTGGCAAGCGTGTGTGGCTGCTTTGTCTGACTGTCGGTATTGTTCATTGGGTGTTGTGATCGCGCTAAAAAGATTGGGGCCAATATTCTCAGTGCAACTTAGAAACGTATGAAAAGTAAAGTTTGTCGTCAAGAATTTCTAATGAATCACCCCTTGACAATTTGCTGCGCGCTCTCGCCACCATTGTCTTCGGAGTTTTCCACCACTCAAAGGTTCAATTCATCTCAATCCAAAGATGGCGCAGTTCGATGTCGTCGAGGCCACCGATGCGTTGGTGGCTTGAGTGAAGCACATGCAGCTTGGAAGACTTTTTGTTCTGCAGCTTTTGAAGCTTGTCTGACAAATGCCATTGCGGATTTGGACGCTTCGCGAGCTGCGAAATCCAGCGGTTTACCCTTCCTTTCCAATAAGACATCGTCTTCCCCTGTACAAAGCCGATCATCGCGGCAAATGAGTGCGTGGCACCATGGTGGGCAAATTTGAACCGCTGGATACCGCCCGTGGTGCCGGGTTCCGTTATGACATACTCGCGTTCGTCCCGGTCTTTTTTCTTGGGGGTGGGCAGTCGTTTGCACTCAATGGGGAAAAGCGCGTCATATTTGTTGTGGCGTCTGCCACTGATTACGATCACAGCACCTCTGGGTTTGACAGTTAGATCAATCTTGCGCCCACGGTTGGTTTCGTCGCCGGTCTCACAACTGAAGTGCATATGACTCCATTTATTGGAGTAATATGTTGCTGTGTTTAGATAGTCAGCAAGTTGTTCGGTGAGATCGGTCTCGGAGTATCGTTTCCGGCGTTCTGGGTCAAATCGCCAAGGTTGCAGATTTAAGGCGATGAAATCGAGTAGTTCATGTCTCGCAGTCGATGGTAGTTGAATCACCTTGTCGAGGCGGCCTGAACTTATCGATGGTGCATGGTCGGATAGCATCAGTTCCGGAAGGTTAGAATCCCTGCTCGTTCATTTCAGCCAGCGTTTCATCTGCGTCACGCAGTGCGATGGAGCGCAGCCAGTACCTAAGCCGGTCGGGCTTGAGCAGGTAGATGCAGGCACCGTCGTAGATGCGCGCTATGCGCGTCACATTCAGTCCCGCGCCCCGTTTTTCTTTCAGGAGGGCATCCACCTTTCCCTTCAGCTCATCGGCATTCGTCCAGTCCACCGTGCCTTTGCCAAACACATAAGGCTGGCAGATGACGCCGGGCCATTCCTGCACCTCCATGGCACGCAGCTTGTTCTTTTTGTAAACGCCATTGATGCGTGCTGTGAAGACGTCGTTGAAGGCCGGCAGCACAAGCGTGCCGGGCTGCCTCATGGCCGAAGAGTCTTCGCCCAGGCGGATGAGATCGCGGTAGTAATCCACGATGTCAGAAATCAAGATCTGCTCATGTGCTGAAACACGAAGTGTTTTTGATTCTGGGAACGGCAATGAAAGAATATCAATTTCCGAAAGGGTCGTCGCTTTCTGGGTGAAGAGCCTAACACTAATGGCGGCAACATAGGCTCTTAGTGCATAGTTTTCAGCAAGTAGCCAATTCTGAATTTCACTCAACTTTGAAATATCGCCAGGATTAGAAGCACAAATGCCGACCACCTTGTTTTTATAAGTGAGGTAGTATTTAGACCATACAGCAGAGGCAATATCCATCTGCTCGCGTATTAAAAGCATGGGAGGTGAGAATCTTCTTGTGGTATACGCCGTCTTGAAGAGTT
>NCCR01000007.1 GCA_002279765.1 Verrucomicrobia bacterium 12-59-8
TCTGCTGCTGCACGGGTGCGCCAAAAAGCGCCGCCTTGCGCTGGGCCTGGGCGACGAGTCGCGGGCTGTGGTCGATACTGGCGGCCATCTTCGGCTGCAAAGTCGCACCGATGAGTTCGGCCCTGCGCTCCCTTTGGGCGACGAGGCGCGGGCTGGTGTCGATTCCCTGCGCCAGCTTGCTCGGTGCAGTCCGTGAGCGGCGCTGCTGCGCTGCGGACTCCAGAGCAGGGGATGCGATGGCGGGTTGGACGGCGGAGACACGCATTCCGCCGTTATACATGAGTCAAAATAAGTGTAAATCCTAAAATTTATTTTTCGGCATATACTGGACATGCCATTCCAAATTAAAAAAAAGAGATCGCCAATTCACTTTATGTTTGCCCATTCGTCAGAACTTGTGTGTATAAATAATTGAATTAAAACAATCAATCTGTGCCCAGGACTCATCTGAACTTTTAACTTACTATGTTCGGATCAACGGTATTGGAAACAGCGATCGGAATGGCCTTTGTCTTTCTGCTGGTGAGCGTCTTGGTGACGGCCTCCAGCGAGATGGTGGCCAATGCCCTGAAACTGCGGGCGCGCTGCCTGCGAAAAGGGCTCGCAGCCATGCTGGCACCGGGGAATTCCACCGCTGAGGAGATGAGCGGGCTGGAGACCGCGATCCTGCAGCATCCGCTGGTGGCTGGCAGAGCGGTGCCACCGGCAGGCACGGCAGCGGCAGGCAAGCCGCCGGGGAAAGGCAGCGGCCCCTCTTACATCCCGACCAAGGTGTTTTCCACCGCTCTGTTTGACACCCTCGGCCTGGTGTCTCCCAGCCCCGGCGAGTGGGTGCAAAAGCTGCAGACACGGCTGGCGGCACTGCCTGCCACAGCGGAGGATCTGACCCCGATTGTCACTGCGGTGTCCGGGCTGTTGGAAGAACTGACGGAGGCGCTCGATGGCGCGGATCTGCGCGCGAGTTTGGAAAAAGCTGCCGCAGGCCTCAGCCAGACCGCTGCGACAATCCCGGCGCTGCAGCAAACGCTGACGGATATCAATGCCAAGATCAATGGGCAGCTCAGCTCCGGGATGCTCAGCTGGGTGAAGCCCATGCTGACCGAGATCACCAAGAATCCCACAGCCCAGGCCTTGCAGGACCTCATCGCCCAAATCCCCGCCACAGGCACGGGCGCCGCAGTGTTTCACAACCGGCTGCGCGCCTGGCGCGACCGGCTGGCCCTGAGCCCCCGGCCTTACGCCTTGGCGCTGGAAGGAGCCAGATCCCTGACCGCCAACCTGTCCGACATGGGGGCCGCGCTGGAGCGCCTGCCAGACAGCGACTTGAAGCAATCTCTCCTCCTCCTCAACCATGAGGCAGGCAACGATGCGGCGGCTTTCAAGGCCAAAGTAGGCGAGTGGTTTGACACCTCGATGACTCGTGTCAGCGGCTGGTACAAACGCCAGACCGCGTGGGTAAACTTCGGCCTCGGCCTGGTGCTCGCGGTGCTGCTGAATGTGGATGCGCTGCTCATCCTCCAGCGCCTCTCCACCGATCCCTCCCTGCGCACCACCCTGGTCAATGAAGCTTCCGCCTACGCCGCCCAAACAGCGGCGACAAATACCGCGGTCGCCACCACTCCAGCTACCTCCCTGGCCGCCGCTCCTGCCTCGACCGCGACCGCGACACCACCTGCGATAACGGCCGCCCCCACAACACCTGCTCCGACGCTGGCGGAGGCGGAAGAGCATTTTCAAGTTACCCGCACGCAGTTGCAGGAGCTTGGGCTGCCCATCGGCTGGGTCACCTCCGGCACCCCTGAGGCTAAGAGCGCCCGCCCCCTGGCCGAGCAGCGCGTGCGCCCCGCAGGCGCAGACTTTCTCGCTGGCACCGGATGGAAAGCCCTGGGGCCGCTTCTGGCGGCGCATGGGCTGGGCTGGCTGCTCACCGCCATCGCCGCGTCCATAGGCGCGCCGTTCTGGTTCGATCTGCTGGACAAATTCATGAACATCCGCCACGCCGGCGAGCGCCCCCCAACGGGCAAATCTCCGAAACCATGATTCACGAAGCCATGAAAGCCGTCGCCGGGGATCTGAACGCGATGCTGCAGCGGCAGCGGGGCGATTCGCGTGACCGTGTGATCCTCAGCAACCTGTCCAGTCCGGGTGGCGCAGGAGCCGACGAAGTTGATGACAAAATTTGCTTTACGCTCACCCAGATCACGGAGGAGAAAAACACCGCCAGCATGGCCGCGCCGCGGCGCGCACCCGAGGCCGCGCTGCGCCTGAGCACGCCGGTCTGCCTGAACCTGCACGTGCTCTTTGCAGCGCAGTACTCGCGGTATGAGGTGGGCCTGGAAATGATTTCAGAGGTCATCGCCTATCTGCATAACAAGCCGCACTTCACCGTCGCCAACACCCCCAAGATGAACCCCGGCCTAGACCGGCTGACACTGGAGTTGATCAAGTTGACCTATGCCGAGCAGAGCTATCTGTGGGGAATGCTGGGGGCCAGCTATACGCCCTCCGCGCTTTATTCCATACGGATGCTGACCTTTGGCGGCGACCAGATCCAGGCCGTGGCCCCCACCATCAGGCAGCCTGCGGTCAACCCACCCGCAGCGGTAGAAGGGGCCGCCCGTCATTGACAATGAAAACGGCAGCCAGCGCGGGATTTCTCCAGCTCTTTTCGCTGGAGGTTGTCCATCAGTACCTCAGCGGCGGCCCGTATGGCACTTTTACGCTGAGCCCCATGGGTGCCACCGAGAAGGTCCTGCAGCGTTTCGGCTGGTCGGCCGGACAGACTGACAACACCTTCACCCTCTACGCCAACCCCACACGCGCAGCGGCCACCTTGAAGCCCGGCCCGGCCGTGCCGCTGAACGCCCCCGACTTGTGCTTCGCCATCGCGTTCCGCGATCCCGATTTTGCCAGATACACGGACATCCCCATGCAGCCCGGCTGTGTGCTGGCCTTTGCCGCCGACTCCACCTCGCAAAAAAAGAAGCACCCTCCCGTTTCAGTCAAAGCCACGCTTTCACCCGCCGATCTGACCCCGGTCCAGACACGGCAGTTTCAATGCCCCGTGGCAGGAGGCGCCGCGCCTGGAGATTTATGCATCGTACGCCCGGGCGGAGAAGAAGTGATGCCATTGCCGACGCCCCGAGGGGGAAAGGTCACAGTGGACCCCTCCGTTCTCGATTTGGGATTATATCACATCATTTATAAGAAAAAAATAATATATCGTTTCATTAAACTAAATAACCATTTTTTCTTGCAGTCTGATTTTATCTTATCTATTTCTGTAAATCTAATGATGTCCGTTTTTCAGAGATATTTGGTTAAACCTGCTTCCCAAAAACGGAAACCTCTCAACGGCCCATTGTGCGCTCGTCTGACACTGCCCGCGCGTTCCACCATCTGGCGTTACGATGTCTTCAATCACCAGGGGGCCGACGCCCTCGATTTTGAGATCCTGCCCGCAGCGCCGGCCTCAGTGTCCGCACCTTCGGCAGCGCTGCCCGTGTTTCACCCAGTCAAAGGCATGAAGGGGCCCGGCGGTGAGACCTCCGTCAGCTTTGAATCCGCCAGCCCGATCCCGCTGGCAGCCCGCCCGACTCAGCGCCTGAAGCTCATGCGCAAGAACCTGCCGCTCATTGATGAACTGCCCACGCCTGGGCTGGATTTTGCCGCCCCTCCGGGAGCCAGCGCGCTCCGTTCCAGTCTCCTGATTTACCTCTGACCTCCCCTCCTGGGATTCCTTTTCCACGACAGCTGAACAGCTCCCCTGAGCCCCCCTCCCACACCGACCTTTAAACAACCACTGAAACCATGGCGTCATCCCCACAAACCCCGGGCGTATATATCAACGAAGTCAATGCCTTCCCCAATTCCGTGGTGCCGGTGGCCACGGCCGTCCCCGTCTTCATCGGGTACACCATGCGGGCAGACTACAAGGGCAAGTCCTATCTGAATCAGGCGATCCAGATCAATTCAATGCAGGATTTCCAAGCCTTCTACTGCCTCATGGCACCCGGGATGCCGCCCACCCCGGCAGCGGAGAGCCTGCAGTACACCCCCATTTATCACATCCAGAAATCCCTGGGGACAGGCGATGTCACGATCAACGGCACCCCGCTCGATCTCCTGCCCGACCCATCCACCATCTATTACCTCTACAGCAGCATCAAGCTGTTCTATCAAAACGGCGGCAGCACCGCCTACATCATCTCCGTGGGACTGATCCCCCCGCCACCCGCATCCAGCAAGCCGCTGAACCTTGGCGACCCGCTGGTGAATCCCAAAATCAGTTACGAAGCCCTGAGTGGCGGTCTGCAAGTGGCCGCGCAGGAATCCGAAATCACCATGATCGTCATTCCGGATTCCATGCTGCTGAAGGAGGCGGACAACGCCAAGCTCATGGGCAACGTCCTCTCGCAGTGCGGTGATCAAACGGAGTGCTGCGCCCCCGGAAGCCGCGTCGGCCTGTTCGACGTCTATGGTGCGCAGTCCCCTGATATCGAGCTCTGGAACCAAGACGGCAACATCATCCCAAACTTCCGCACCGATGTGGGGATGAGCGAGTTCCTCAAATTCGGCATCGCGTATTTCCCGTTTCTGAAAACCAGCATCGTCGAGGACAGCGACATCAATTACATCAACATGGGCGGTGGGAAGGAGCTGGCCTTGGTGCTGCCAGATGCCGGCACGGATCCCGTCAAGACGATCCTGAGCCAGATGCAGACGCCGCCCGCCACGAACCCACCCAGCGCCCTTCAGCTCGAAAACGCGCTCCTCAGGGCCAGCGATGCCTACAGCAATCTCCACGACCATGTGCTGGAGAAGATCAACACCCTGCCGGCGAGCGCGGCGATGGCGGGGGTTTACACCACGATGGACAGCAACAAAGGCGTCTGGTACGCACCCGCGAATGTCAGTCTGAACGCCGTGACCGACACGACGCTGAAGCTCTCTGATCTGACCCAGAGCACGCTCAACGTGGACCCGGTCACCGGAAAATCCATCAACGCCATCCGCCTCAAGCCCGGCTTCGGCGTCATGGTGTGGGGGGCGCGCACCCTCGATGGCAACAGCCAGGACTGGCGCTACATCAACGTCCGCCGCACGATGATCTTCATCGAGCAGTCGCTGAAGCTGGCGCTGCAGGCCTACGTCTTCCAGCCCAACGTGAGCAACACCTGGTCACTGGTGCAGAGCATGGTCACCAGCTTTCTGACCTCGCTCTGGAATCAGGGGGCGCTGGCGGGTAGCACCGCAGCGGCCTCATTTAAGGTCGCCATCGGACTCGGCATCACCATGACGCCTGACGACATCTTAAACGGCAACATGAACCTGAGCGTGCAGGTGGCGCTGTCACACCCCGCGGAATTCATCACGATCACAATCTCGCAGATGCAGCAGAGCTAAACCTTGCGGCCCTCCCTCCCGTTCACCCAACTTAACTTTAGAAAGAGACTCCATTTATGCCCGACGACGACGGATCAGCACAAAGCAAGACGGTATGGCCATTGCCAGCTTTTCATTTTCAGGTCACCATCGGTGCCGCAGACGGCCTCAAAGGCGCCTTTTCCGAGGTGACCGGATTGAACTCAGAGACACAGGTTATCGAGTACCGGCATGGCAACAGCCAGGTGTACTCCCCAATCAAGATGCCAGGCATCACCAAGGTGGGAAATGTCACTCTCAAGCGCGGTATCTTCAAAAGCGACAACAGCTTCTGGGTCTGGTACAAGTCCATCCAGCAGAACACGATCAAGCGTCAGAACGTCGTCATCGCCCTGCTCGACGAAAAGAATGCCACCACGATGCAGTGGACTCTCACCAAAGCGTGGCCGACCAAATTCAGCGGCGCAGACCTCAAGAGCGACGGCAATGAAGTCGCCGTGCACACCATCGAGCTCGCCTTCGAAACGCTCAGCATCACGAACGCCTAGCGAGGGCCAGCGAGACTCCACCTTGAACTGACATGAGCGCTTCGCCCACAGCCAATGGATTGAGTCCCTTCTACCCACCGGTGGCGTTCGCCTTCCGCCTGCAGATGGTGGGCGCAGCCTCCCAGGTGGATGAGTCCGGCTTTCAGGAGGTTTCTGGACTGAGTGTGGAAATGGAGACGGAGGCCTACCGTGAAGGCGGGCAGAATCTCTACGCCCACAAACTGCCCACCGGCGGCAAGGGTGGCACCCTGGTGCTTAAACGTGGGTATGTCTCGATGGAGCAACCGCTCTATCAGTGGTGCGCCCTGACCCTGCAGGGCGGACTCAGCACCCCGATCAAGCCCGCCACGCTCAATCTGCAATTGCTCACCGCCCAGAGTGATGAGGCCAGCTCGACCGGAGCTTCGGGCGGCATTCTCAAATCATGGACCTTCCTTTCCGCCTGGCCCACCAAATGGGAAGTCTCAGGCTTCAACGCCAAAGAAAGCCAGATCCTCATGGAGTCGCTGGAGCTCAATTACAACACAGTCAGCGTCACCACCTCCTAGGACGCCCCTCTCACTCATCATGCCATTAGAACTGCGAGAACTCATCATTCAGGCGCGAATCGATTCCTCAGGTTCGGCGGAACTTCACGAGCATGATCAACGGCTGACTCCCGAGGCGCGGCAGGAGATCATTGATGCCGTCATGGAACGCGTGGAGGAGCGGCTTGCCGCCACCCAGCAACGGTAACACGCCATGAGCAGCCCGAGCAAACTGACCATCCAAGCGTTTGAGAGCGATGACTGCTCCGGTGAGCCGGTCGTGTCTTATGTGGCGCAGGTGAATCCGAACACCTACTCGGTGGACCGTACGATCACCTACAATGCCACCAGCGCCATCGGCAATGCCGGGGCCGTGACCAAGTACATCGGCATGCCCCCCCGCACGATGAAGTTTGAGCTGTTGTTTGACGGCACCGGTGTGATTGAAACCAAGAACAGCACCCCCTTTGATGTCGCGGCCGAGCTGAGAAAACTTGAAGCCACCGCCTACTCTTTTGACGGGAAAATTCACCGCCCGCGCTACCTGCTCATCGCCTGGGGATCGGTCACTCCCTTCCCCTGTGTGCTCACGTCATTGTCGATCACCTACAAGCTCTTTGATGTTCAGGGCAATCCCCTCCGCGCGCTGGCCAATGTGTCCTTCATGTCGGCGGAGCCGGCCACCGACCTGGAAATCTCGGCCGACAAACGATCACCCGACCTCATGCATGTCGCCACCGTCAGGGCGGGCGACAATCTGCCGCAGCTCACCGCCAAAGTGTATGGCGATCTGCGCTACTACCTCGAGGTCGCACGTTACAATTCCATCATCAACATCCGCAGCCTGCGGCCGGGTCAGCAAATCAAGTTTCCCCGCTTGAACTAGACAGACCATGCCGCCGCCCTCTCCAGCTCTGCAGGATCAAGACACAATCTCCTTCTCGTTGAAATCAAACGGCAAGGAAATGAGCAGCCTCTATCAGGTCCATTCCATCTTTGTGAGCACCGCCGTCAACCGGATTCCGCTGGCACGCATCACCCTGCTGGATGGCAGCGCGCCAGATGAGACTTTCGCCGCCAGTGCGTCCGATGACTTTGCGCCCGGCTCCCCCGTGGAGGTGGCCGCCGGCTATCAATCCAACAACACCTCTTTGTTCAAGGGCATCATTATCAAGCATGGACTCAAGCAGCACCTCGGTGGCAAATCACATCTCATCCTCGAGTGCCGCTCATCCGCCTTTAAGATGACCGCCGTCCGCAAGAATGCGGATCATGGTCAGTCCGGCAGCACTTTGACAGACAGCGCGCTGATGGAGTCCCTCATCCAGCCTTGCGGCATGACGGCTACCGTCACCGCCACCAAGCCCCAGCTGCCCTACATCACGCAGTTCAATTGCTCGGACTGGGACTTCCTCGTCATCCGCGCCCAGGTCAATGGCATGCTCGTGCTCGTGAGCGACACCACCATCAAGGTGGCAGCACCCGATTTCACCCAGGAGCCCGCCCTCAGCGTGACCTATGGCAAGGACATCCTCGAATTTCAGACTGAGATGGATGTGTCCAGCCAATGGTCCGGAGTGCAGTGCTCCGCTTGGGATCCCAGCCAGCAGGCCATGTCCAGCGTCACCGCCTCTCCCACCGGCGTGAACAAGCTCGGAAGTGATGCCACCACCGCGCTGGCCGGTGTGCTCAATGGCGGCACCGTCAATCTCGTGGCGACTACTTCGCTGCCCAGTGACCAACTCACCGCATGGGCTGGCGCGGAGATGCTGAAAAGCGAGCTGGCCAGGATCTCAGGCAGGATCCGCTTCCAGGGCTCCAGCAGCATCGCCCCTGGCGGCATGCTGCAGATCAGCGGCCTCGGCAAGCGCTTCAATGGCAATGGTTTTGTCGGCGAAGTGACTCACCGCATCGAGGCGGGCAATTGGACCACCGAAGCCACTCTCGGCGTCGATCCTGCCTGGTTTGCCTCCCGGCCAGATGTTCTCGGCCCACCCGTCGGCGCGCAGCTCCCGCCCGTCCGCGGCTTGCAGATCGGCGTGGTGAAAAAGATCGACGCCGATCCGGCCGGCGAACGCCGCGTGCAGGTGGCCGTGTCGTCCGTCGCCACCACTCCCGCACTCGTCTGGGCCCGCCTCGGCAGCTTCCATGCCACGAAGGATGCCGGCGCTTTTTTCTATCCTGAGATCAATGACGAAGTGGTGCTCGGCTTTCTGGACAACGATCCACGCTATCCCGTGATCCTGGGCTGCCTTTATAGCTCCTCCAGGCCCGGCCCGCCTGCGACAGCAGGCCAGACGGCAGCCCTGACGCCCGATGCGGACAATTCCACCAAGGCCATCATCACCCACGCCGGATTGCGCGTGGTCTTTGATGACAAAAACAAGGTCCTCACCCTGCAAACCCCGGGCGGCAATCAGCTCGTCTTGAGCGACAAGGACAACTTCATCCTACTGGAGGATACGAACAAGAACTCGATCAAGCTTTCCAGTGATGGCATCACGTTGACGAGCAAGTCCAGCATCTCGATCAACGCGGATCAAGGCATCACGGAAAAGGCGACGCAGGATGTGACTGTTAAAGGCATGAACATCTCCCACACCGCAGATTCCGCCCTCACCGCCAAAGGCCTGACCGCCACCCTTCAAGCCAGCGCCACAACGACGATCAAGGGAGCCATGGTCATGATCAACTGACCTCCCGCCCCCACCACCTACCTACCAAGACACATCTGTATGAGCAAACCGAACAAATACCAAAAGCAACTCAGCGAAGCCGTCGAAGCCACCCGCAACGAACTGCTGGACGGGCTGAAAGACGCGCAGGCCAAACGCACCACCGCCCTCAGCACCCGCGACCACGCCGCTCATGACAAGTGGAGCGCCTACAAAGAGATGGGGCGCAATGAACAGGTGCTCACCGTTGCCTCCCGCATTGAGGGAATGGCCGCGCGCACTCAGCTGCTCGCCGGGAATCTCACCCTCTTTGCCCACGACTCGCACACTGACGCCGAGCAGGCGCAGTCAGCCATGGCCGAGGCTGCGGCGGCCATCAAAAACGCCGCCAGTGCCATGGACCTTTTGAACGGGATCGTCCACAAGGACACCGCAGAGACGAAACCCAAAACACGTGGCGAGCCAGTCTATGATGACGCCACGGCGGTCAACGACGCCATGAGGAACGCCGTTAATGCGATGCAGGATCTTCAGACCCATTCTCTGAAGTGCAGCATCATCGCCGCCAATCCGCTGGCCGGATCTGTGGCGCAGGCCTTTTCGGTCCTGGGAGATCAAGTCGGCAATCTCATCACGGACACCACCCAGGCGCGGGACCTGGCGCGGCAGGAAGTCACCGCCACCACAACGCTGCGCAATCAGACCTGGAAGCGTTTTTACAAGACCATTGAGCCGTTTGAGCGCCCCCTGCAAACCCAGAAAGGACTGCTCAGCAGCTTCGCGGAGATAGACAAGCTGGCCAACTTTGGCCTCAAGGTTCAGGTGTCCAACAATAAACCAGGTTCAGACTCGGCCAATCTCCAAAGTTGGACCGCCGGACTGCTGGCCCAGGTGTCGCTGCCGGTTGCAACGCTAGGTCTTTATCAAACGCCCGTCTTCTACGCCGTCAAAGAAGCAGATGCGGCGGCGTTTAACTTCTCCTCTAGGGACCAGGGACTCTCCAACCGAAGTGCCTGGAAGGAGCTGTCATCGCAGCTGGCCGCAGACAGCGGCGCAACTGCAACCACAGAGGGTGCCAAAAAGACCGTCAGTGATCTCGTCGCGCAGACAGAGAAGAACATCGAGGCCCTGGTGAATGAGCTCACCAAGCAGAATGCCGCGGAAAACGCCAGCGCACAGAAAACCACGCAACTGATCAAGGACGCCGGGTGGCAGGTCGCACTGCAGGCCTTGAAAACAACTCAAAAGGCTTTTGAAAAAGTGGCCAAGGACACGGCAGAAGCCAAAGCAGCAGCCGTGAAGGCATTCGACTCCTGGGGCGAAAAACCCAAACCAGCTTCCACTGAACCCAGCACGGCGAAACCGCCCTCTGACAAGACTTTGACGTTTGAAGAGGCGACTATGGCTGCAGCGCAGGCCTTCGAGTTGCTGGCTCACGCGGCGGTGCATGCGGATAAGGCGGCGAAAGCGGCCGGCGCCGAGGTGAGACAGGCGAAAGGACCCACGCCGACAACAGTCATCGACTCCAAGTTGTTGAAAGCCTTGACTCACATGATGAACTCTGCTGATGAGGCTCAGTGCCACATCCTCCACATCAACGAAGTCGCCCAGAAGGAGAAGCAGCTCGAAGCCGACGCCAGCGCAGGCATCTTCAAAGCCCAGCTGCGGAATGATAACGAAGGCGCGCCGCTCAAATTTGGCACGACCTACCGCATCTTCATGAAGCAGGACCTCGTGCTGCAGACACCCTCAGAGTCATCCGAGAAGCACTTCTCGCGCCGTTCGATGCCTTCACGACCGATCCTGGCAAATTTCAGTCTGCCGACACTGATCAAGCCCGCAGTTCTGCGTCTTTCCTACAGCACGGTTGCCGGACCTACTGATCCGCTGCTGGTCGCCTTCACTCTGCCCGCCGCGCCGCCGAAGGGAGTGACCTATCGCATGATCATCATTCCGAAGAAGCTGTGGCAGTCCCGCGAGGATGACGAACTCTACCTCATCGAACGCGCCAGCCCGGCAGACTATGTCGAGCTGATCTTCGCCACCTCGGCGGCCGAATTTCAGTCGATTCAGACGTCCGTAATCAAGCAGTTCACTGCGGACATTCAGTCACTGCTTCCCAGCGGCGACCAGGTGGCGCCGCGTACTACGGCCACCACAAAGGTGGAAGGGCTGTTCACCGGGACTCCTGCAATACAATGGGACCGCACCGCCCTCGTTTACTACAGCTGCGTCCCGCCATCTGCTCAAAGCGCCACGCCGTCTAATCAACCCAATATCCCCCAGTTTGGTTATTACAGCGACATGAGCGGAGATGTCATCAACCTCAGCAACGACCTGTATGAAATCGGCGTGATTGCCTGCCAGAACAATCCGGACGGGCCGTACGTCGGCGCGCTGGTGGGGAAATCCGACCCGTTCGGTACGCCCACCCCCTTCTTTTACGGGTCGGGGCCGGACCAAGATCCCGCCGACACCACCCCTGCGGCATCTGACGATGCCGACACCACCCCTGCGGAGCCTGCTGCTGCCAAGCCCCCTGTTGCTGCCGAGCCCCCTGTTGCTGCCGAGCCCCCTGTTGCTGCCGAGCCCCCTGCCACCACTGCTGCTTAAAAAACAACCCACTCCTCTACTGTTATGACCAAAAACAAGTCTTATCCCCCGTCGCATCAGAAAAAAAGTTTCGACGGCAAAACCAAATCGCAGATCGACTCCCTGAAACGTCAGGTGACCGATGCCAGCAACAAAAAGGACATCGCGCAAACGGTGGTTCTGGCCCTCACCTCACGGCAGACCGCCGCGCAAGGTCTGCTGGCACGGGCGCAAACGAGCTCTGCCAGCGCGGAGCAAACCTTTCACGACGCTCAGGTCGTGACGCAGACGGTGATCAATGGTTATGGCCACGCCGTCTGGGCGCAGCAACGCGCAGGCAGCATTCGGGATGCGGTCCGCGAACTCTATGAGAAGTCCTACGCCGCCGCCGTCAAAGCGGTCCTTGCATCACAGGCGGTGGAGGATTTTGCGCTGGGGGTCAAATCTTACCAAGGCAAGAACGAATACTTTCCCTCCGATGTGACAGCGGACATGCCCGCCGTTTTGCTCCAGGCGCAGACAGCCCTCACCGCCTCGCTCCAGGCCGTGCAGGCCTGCATGCTGGCACTGGCCGGCGCGGAAGAAGCCGTGCTCGCCAGCGACACAGTGGTGCGTGAGGCCATGCTCCTGCTCGATCATCTTTTACCCCATGCCGCCAAACAGGTGAAGGAGCTGGTCAGCAAGAACCTCCAGGACAACACTCCGCCGGAACCCGTGACGAATCTTCGCGAATACGCACTGTATCAAGCCGACCCACCCAGCCTCGACCAGCTGGCCGCTCATCTGGACAAAGCCTCCTCCAAAGGCCTGCTTTATCTGCTGGATGCCATCCGCCAGGTGCGTGACTTCACCCGCGACGAGATGAACGACATCAACAGCGAGGTCGGCATGGAACTCAACGCCGCCAAGCACGTCCTAGACAAAGCGGACAAACTCTATACCAGCCTGCAGGCCTCATTGATCGCAGTGAGTGCTGCGGTGTGAGGTCGGGGCAACCTCCCCCTACCCCGCGCGCCCTTCTTTCTCCAGTTCGCGCTTCAGACCGCACCGTATGTCTTCCAGGTGGATCACACGCGGCCCGCGCTCAATGGCTTTGAGCGCGCAGTAGCGGACGACGTTCACGATCTGGCCGCCGGTCACTTCATACTCGCGCGCCAGCTCTTCGATCAAGGCAGGATCCAATTGGAGGGGTGGGGGGAAGGCGCGCTCCCACAGCCGACGGCGCTGGATGCGGTCTGGCGGTGCAAAGTAAATGCTGCCCTGCAGACGGCGTGAAAAGGCGGTGTCCAGATTCGCACGGAAATTGGTCGCGAGAATCACCAGGCCGGGGAAGTCCTCAACTCGTTGCAGCAGGTAGGACACCTCTTGATTGGCGTAGCGATCATTCGCCTGCGCGGTCTGCGTACGCCGGCCAAACAACGCATCCGCTTCGTCAAAGAAGAGGATCCAGTTCTTGTCCATGGCCTGGTCAAAGACACCAGCCAAGTTCTTCTCGGTCTCGCCGATGTACTTGGAAACCACCTGCGAGAGATCCACTCGATACACATCCACTCCTTGCGACTGGCCCAGCAGACAGGCCGTGAGAGTCTTGCCGGTGCCGGGCGGACCGTGAAAAAGGACTTTGCAGCCAGGCGAGATCCGCCGCCCCAGCCCCCATTCGCCGAGCAGCGTGCTGCCGTGCTTCACCCATGCGTTGATTTCCTCAACCTGCGCCATCACATCTGGTGCCAGGATGAGATCATCCCAGGTCAGACGCGTGGTGATGCGTTTGGCCGGAAAGTGCGTGCTGAAGTCCGGCTTTTGTTCTTCGCCGCTGATCAGCAAGCGCAGGAAGGCCGGGGCAATCAGGAGACTGCCACACTGCGGCGGATCATTTTCCGCCGGGCGCTGATAGCGCAGAATGTTTTCCCGATAGAGGCAATGATCGGGCTCCAGCAGGGGCAGCAGGCTGAACCGCAGCGCGAGATCATTGCCTGCGAGCAGAAACAAGGCCGTCTCTCCCGTGGGCAAAAAGCCGCGATGCGTGGTCCCTTTGATCCCGCCGAATTCGGTGAGATGCTCCCGTTCCGCAGGGCGATGAAGAAAGATGTCGAGGATCTGTGGCGCAATGGCGGGTGCGAGCGCGAGCGCCAGCAGCAGCCGCTCTTCCGGCTTCAGCTTCAGGCGTGAAATGAGATCGCCATAGGCGTGCGCTCCCGGCTCGTAAGCGGGCGGCGGCGGTGTGGGCGTTTCTGCAGCGCAGATGCCCTGAAAGTAGGCGGGCAGCCGGATTTCAATGTACTGCTCCAGCCAGGCCATCTCACGGCCCGCCACTGTGGCGAAATCGAGGCTTTTTTGATGGCGCGCACGCGCCGTGCCTGCGGGAGTGTGTTTGGTTTTCATCGGTATCGAGTTTCAGACCCAGTCAACATACAGCGGATCAGGCATCCACAGCGGCTTGATCACGGCAAAGCTCCAGGGGATCGAGGACATGAGCACATCAAAGCCGCGGTGCTCGATGGTGAGCGTCCAGCGGTCCTCCCCGCGGGTCAGCTTGCCACGCCGCCACAGGAAGGAGCCACGGAAGCCATCGATGGAGACGTTATTCAAGACCGGCCAGTTTTGAATGGCACTGCGCAGGAGCATCTGCGTGTGCGTACGATCCTGTTCCACCAGCCCGTTCTCCCGCACCACCGGGATTCCGGGGGTGAGTCCGCACAGTACTTTGTTCAGCACCAGCGCCTGCTCGGGCACGGCTGTCTCCTCGGTGAGCAGTGCCTGCAGCAGATGCACCCCGCGCTCTGCCGCCGCGTGATCGCGGAAGCGCCCCTCTTCGAGCAGGCCGTGTTTGTCATACAGCATGCCAAAGAAGGGCGAAAGGATCACCAGCCCTGCATTGTCAACGTAGTACGAATCTCCCGGCATCATCGGCGGCGGACTGGAAGTACGCACGGGCAGCTTGCGCTCCGGAGCGCGAGCCCGGCGCGCGGGTGCGGCGCTTTGTTCCACGACAAGGCGCATGAACTCAGCGATCCGCGCGGGCGCTTTGACTCCCCCATGCACGCTACACGCCTGCAACAGCACGGCCAGGACATGGAACTCAGGAAGCTGGCGCAGCCTGGCCAGCGTGGGTGCGTGGCCGCGGAAAGCCGCCGCTATCTCCCCCCAATGACTGAGCGCTTGGGAAGGCACACCCAACCGACGCAGCACTTCAAGCATGACCGTGCCCGGATCAAGCGCACGCGCCGTGGTCTGGCGGTCGAGCAGGAACAGCTCGCTCAGGGCGCGTGCACGCCATTCACGCTGATCGAAGGGCAGCAGCCTGCACACCGCCGCCACCTGCTCGATGAAAGCCAGCCACGCGGCAAACTCGGCACGCCAGCGGCTCGATTCGGCAACTGCCACCCCCAGGAAAAAAGACTCTCCACCCGCAGCCAGTACACGCTGCACGCCCTGCCAGTCCAGCGCCGCCGCCTCCAGCAGCTCGCGATAGAGGTAGCGCGCATCCCGACCTGCGGCAACCCATAGCGCCGTGCGCGAGGCCGCGCTGGGACGCCAGGGCGCGGTCGTATTCAGCAGGGACTTCCACAGCTCCAGCCTGTCCACCAAGGCAGCGCTGAAGCCGGAAGCACGGCGTGTGGGCGGCGGCTTGGCAGCAAGCAGCGGAGACGCTGGCGCTTGGCTCTTCCAACTGGCCAGCCCCTGTTCGCTGGCACCAAGGCGGCGCAGCAGTTGCAGGACAAAGGTGCGGGGTGAGGTCATGCGTACGCTGCCCTGCTGCTGCCAGCGCCGGATCTCCTCCAAGGCACGCCAACGCCACTCCGGTGTCCCGCAGCGCAGGAGGCCCGCCGCCTTGCCCGTTTTCTCCAGCAAATCCAGCCACGCGGAAAGCTCGGCACGCCATGGCACCGATCGATGCGTGGCCACCCACAGAAAGAAATCCTCGCCGCCGGCTGCCACGACCGCCTCCATCATACGGCGCTCAGACAGAGCGGCGAGGAGCTGTTTTTGATATTCGCGAGGCGTCGTAGTTCGCTCCCCGACGGCCCAGAGCACGTCAAAGGCATCCTTGCCACGGCCTGCACCGCTAAGCGCCCGCCATGCCTCAAGCCAGCCATGTGCGCCAAGCAAAACCGCCACGCTTCGGCGCAACGACGAGAGCTCAGACTCGGATCCCAGGCGCGCCAAGGCCATCGCACCGGCGGTCGGCAGCGTCAGCGTGAGAGCGCGAAACCGCTGATCAAGCTGCAACGCCGTGACCCCCGAGCTGCGGGCCATCTCATCCAGGCAGTTCCGCACCGCCTGCATCGTTGCATGCACGGGTGGTTCGGAAGAGGAAGACATGATCGCAGCGACCATCACCGCCCAGCAGCGTGCTTCCAGTCGGCGAGCGCTGATCGTGCTCCCGAACAATGCCCCCCGATGCTGGGAGATGGCGTCCAGCACCGCCCACAGGAGCGCTGCGCTGCGCGGTGCCAGCCGAAACAGAATGCGCCGCCGCAGACCAGGCTGGGCGCGGGTGGCCAGCCGCTGCCATATCCCGCTGCCGGAGCGCTTGCGCAAGAGAGCCACCAAGGCCGCCGGATGGTGCAGTTCCAGGCGCACGAACCATGACTCAGGACCACCCGGCAGGGCATTCTGCCGGGACAAACCCGCCCCCTGCAACCACGCGTCGAAAAGTCCCAAAACATCCCCGCCATCTCGCCGCCAAGCCATCACCGCAGCAGCCTTTCCAGCGTCAGCCGTCAGTCGCTCCACAGCCCGGCGCAGCAGCGGACGACTGTGCATGGCGGGCAGCAGCAACAGCCGTCTGCTCGCCTCCGCAGCCGGCATGCCCTGAGGCAGCCCGGCTTGCAGCAGATCACCCAGCACCTGCCCCTCCCCGCGCTGTTGCAGCGCCAGGGCCAGCACCCGCTGCCACCACCCAGCACGCCATCCGCCATCCGTGGAGTCCTGGCGAAGCGTCTCCAACGCGGCTTCCACCGTCTGGATTACCTCCGGGTCCAGCGGCCGCGGGAAGGTCTGCTGCACGCCTGCCCACAGGTCCGGCGGGAACAGCGCCATCAGTTGCTGCGCCACCTCTTCCGCCCGGAAGCGGAAGAGAATCGCCTCCCACAGCGACCTTTGCCACGCGGAAGACTGCGAGCGCCACGCGCTGACCAAGCCCATGTCGGGAGCTCTCACCTGCCCAGCGTCAGCGCTAGGCCCACCTACTTCAAAGTGACGCATGAAGCGCCCCCAGAGCAACGCTGAATCGTCACCGTCATCTTCCCATTCCGCTGGCTCATCACCGTCCGCTCTGGCCTCCACGCTCAGTTCCCGCAGCAAGGACTCGATCAGGGACAGCCGCCCGGACACGCGCGGTTCAGCCTTCGGCTCGGCCAGATGATGAATGAGGCGGGTGTAGGTGATGCCGAAGCGCTGCGCCAGCCCTGTCACGTTGCTGCGCAGGAAGGATTTCGTGTTGAAGCGCGAGCCGTGTTCCTTCAGCAGCGTGTGCAGCATCAGATCCCATTTCGCTTCATGAAACTCACGCGGTCCCACCGTCACCACAGGAGACTCTTCGTGCAACCGGCCCAGGTGCTCCGCGCCTTGGAGGATCATCACGGCATCCGCTGGCTCCAGCAGTTCCACCAGAGCGGCGAGGGCCATGGGGGAAAACTGCCGGATCAGGCGCAGCCGCACCTGCTGCCACGCGCCCAGTCGCCGAATGACCTGCTCCATGAGCGTGCGCTCACCCACCACCAGCTCCTTGAACAGATCTTCCAAGGAGCCGCCCGACTGCGCTCCGGCCCACCAGGGCAGTGCGCCATGCTGCAGCAGATGCTCAAACAGCGCCAGGGATGAAGACGCATGACTTCCTGCGGCACGGGAGTCCACACTCGCCCCCTGCTCCGGGCTGGAACGCAGCGCATCCCCCAAAGCCTGCTTCAGACGCGGCGTGAACCGGGCCAGGATTTCCTCCTCCAGATGGGCCAGCGGCACCACGCCGAGATCCACCACCAGCCGCTCCAACCGATCCCTGCGCCCGGGAGTGCAGACGTCCGAGAAAACCGCCTCCATGGCAGGCATCAGCTTCTTTCGGGCGAGCTGGCTGAGCGTCTCCTGCACCCCCCGCCCCAGCGACGGGTCAGTCAGCCGAAAATCCATGCGCATGGACCCGACCACGTGGTGCTGCTCAGAGGTCGGCTGCATCAAGGTGCCGCCACGGGCGTGGGGAGTGGCTGCGGCTGCTTCAGCCAGGACTTCAGACCATCGGTGGCCGCTTGAGCCTTCATTCTTGCGGACACGGTTGCTTTCGCCGCTGCCGCAGGATTGAGGCGTGTGCGCCGCCAGGCCTTGTAGTTCGCCAGAAAGCCACGGAAGCACGCCGCGTCCTCGGCGCGCTCGCCAGGATCAAACCAGCGGAAGACATGGCATAAATGCGCGCCCGAATGTTCTTCAATGAGCGCTTCCACATACTGCTCAAAGGGCGGATTGAGGCTGTTTCCAGTCCAGTTCACCAGCACATGGGTCAGCTCAAATGCGCCATCGTCATGCTCAGCGGAGGCAAGCAGGCCGTTCTCCACCAAATAGTAAAAGGGAGTGTGTTTGGGCTCGTCCGGTCCAGCGCGGTCCCGCTGCAGCAGGTGCCGGATCTTTTCTTCCAGGCCGGATGAGAGACAGGTCCTGCCTGCGCCCCTTCCTATCTCCGCAGCGGTGGCGCGGCGGCGGCCGAGTTCAGGGAGATGTCTCAGCAGCAGCTCTTTGTTGTGGGCCGTCTCGTAAGTGGCCCCTTCTGCCAGGCCGAAGGATTCACCAAACCGGGCGAGCAGGTGATCCAGAAAACGGTGCCGCCGCCGTGCAAACTCCTGCGGTGACTCGCCGGCTTCAACGAGCTGGCGGCGGTAGGGATTCACCCGATTCCGCCGATAGGCCGCCTCAAGAGAGAGTGTTGCCGAGGGGCTGAGATTCAGCCCCTCGCTGTTGAACCCTTTCAGCAACGGCATGACTTCAGGCACGGCGTACACGGTCTGCGCAAAGTACGTCTGCTGCTGCGGCCTCACCGAAAACAGGCTCGGCAGATGCACCAGCTGCGCCAGGTAGTTCCGCATCATCTGCTCGAAATGCAGCAGATACCCGCGCAACTGCTGCACCTGAGCCCGGCGGAGCGGCGTGGCCGCAAGCGGCAGCTCGTCGGGACCCAGGCCGTAATTGGGCGGAAAGCTTTGCTGCAAAGGATGGAATTCAGGCAGGTCCTTGCGCTGCCAGGTGGGTTCGGGCACCGGCATCATCCAGCCAGGATTCCGCAGCAGTTTCCTGGAAGGCGGGGGCGGCGGATAGCCCATGCTCTGGAAGTGCAAGTTCGCATCCGTGGGCTCGGTGGTAGTAAAGGCACCCGGCGTCAGGGTGGAGACACCACAGGGCTGAAACGGGCCATGCAAGGCCCCCGGCGCAGGCGGTGGCGGTGCCTGGAGCGGGTTCAAAGGAAGGGTGCAGCCAAAGCTGACGCCATGGGTCGTGGTGCCGGTGATTTGAGACAGCGCGGCGAGGATGTGCGCCTGGGCCTGGTCCCAGTCGGGCAGCGGGCTCAGGCTTTCGTCGGCCAGGGTGCCATGCTGCAGCAGCGGGCCGGTCAGGATGTCAGACAGGCTGTGCCCCGCCTGCTTCCGCGCGACGATGGTCACGAAGGATGGCTGTGTGGTGATGACCTGCTGCGCCGCCTCGTAAAGCTTCTCCAGTTGGGACGACGGCGGCACCAGCTCGCCGCTCAGCGTGATGTCCGGCGCGGTCAGCACCGTAAAGTGCTCTCCCAGGTTCCTCTGCTGCTCCAGCAACTCCTGTGCGCTCTGCCGTACCTGCTCGCGCTCGGCTGCGGGGATGGCATGCAGGAACAGCCAGATCCAGTGATGCCCGTTCACGTCTGGCTGTAGCCAGACCTGATAGATCTGATGGAACCGGTCCAGCAGCAGCTTCCGATAATCTGCCGCAGTCAGCGGGTTCATGGGCAGGATGTCCGGTGGAGCAAACATGGCCCCCTCCTCCCACTGGATCTTCCCACGCTCATTCTGCAAAACGACGCCCACGGGCACACGCGCACGATAGGCCAGCTCCGTGAGCGCATGGCATATGACCTCCGTGATCTGCACTCCTGGATCGTGCACGTTGAAGTCCGACCACTCCTTTCCGGCGGCATCGGCAGGGCCGGCGGCCGGCGGCGCAGCACACCAGCGCGCCAACCAGTTCAGGGCCTCGTCCCGCAGGCGGAAGAAGTCCTGCTCAATCTGGCCAGACAACTGGCGCGGGATGGAAGCAGGAATCATGAACGCATGGGGGGTGGGATGAAAACATGGTCTTCCGCCGTGACCAGGAGAGACCAGGCATGGCTGGGTCGAATCCAGTCGCCATCGACGCTGCCCTGGGTCGTCGTGGCGTAGGCGCAAGAACTCAAGGATTTGACATAGGGCCGGGCCTGGATGAACCCCCGCAGGGCGGCCAGATGAAATTCAAAGGGCGGCAGCACCCGAAGGGTTTGCGGCTGATAAATCCAGGGAGAGATGAACTCCTGGAGTTCGCGGTTGAGCTGCGCCTGGACCGTGCCCGCCGGCTGTGAGTCGTCAAAGGTGGCGGCAATGATGAGCCGCATCGTCTCGTAAGCCGGATGGCACACCCGCAGTTGCACCGAAGGCGAGGTTCGCTCCAGCAGCCAGCGCTCCATCTCCTTCAGTTCGGCATTGGCAAATCCTGGTGGCAGCACGCCCGGTGCCTGCGCCAGCAGCGGCACCACCACCACCAACACGTGGCCCGGTGCGCGGTAGGGATCGGTTAAATCTACACAGGTATGCGGCAGGCAGCGCGCATAGTAGATGCCGGGAAACTGCTGCAGCAGCAGCCGCTCGTAATCCCACGCCGTCCACGCCCGGCCTTTGTGCCTCAGGCGCTCGCTCACCCGAGTGATAAACTCCAGCTCAGACTCTGCCGCACGCCCGCCAAAGGAAGGCAGCGGCTGCAGGATGAATTTCACCCGTGGATCAGGCACCTGCAACGTCTTGAGCGAGCTGGCAGCCAGGGGCTGCTTATTGAGGCGGCTCCCAGGAATAAGGGTCACGACGCCTGCCTGCGGCAGAATCTGCACCACCGCCGGGAAGCTCTCTGGAGTCCGGGTCTGGATGCGCAGCCAGCACAGGCGCTGCCCGTTCGGCCCTGAGGGCATGCGCGGGCTTTGGTCATCCATCTCAGCCGGAATGGCCACCTGCACCCGTCCGGATTTCTGTAGGCCGTAGGTCTCGTCTTTCAGGTTGAGCGCCTCCGCGCTGCATCGCTCCCACCCTCCCCGACACAGCACGCTCCATTTCGGCACATCCGCCATGACGCCCGCCCGCTGGTCCTGCAGCACAAACAGCAGCGAAACCTTTTGCTGAGCGGTCACATTGAGCAGGCCAATATAGAGGCTGCCGCCAGCCTCGACACGCTCCACCAAAGGCGGGACGGAGCCATTTTGGGCGAGCACCCGCAGTGTGGCGAAAGGTAACATCTGATGGCACTGGTCCGGCCCGCCGTCTGCCGCAAAGGAAACGCTGGCGGAGGCCTGATAGCTCAGGGCCACCGCAGCAAGCGCCGGCGTCAGAGGCGGGGGCGGGGGCGGCAGCGGGGTCAGCGATGGGGTCAGCGGCGGGGGCGGCAGTGGCTGGTACTCGGGAAAACCGCCCAGCAGGCGGTCAATCCAGTGATAAATCGCGAGCAGCAGGTCATGGTGGGGGGACAGCAATGGCGACAGTCGTGGCGGCTTGAAACCTGAAATGATCCTAAGATCCAGAACTTCACGGGTGGAGAATTTATCGTCCTCCAATCCGAGAAGCACGGCGATGACGTCATCACCCTTGACGCCTTCTGGGAAAATGGGAACCGGAAGACCTGGCACGCTCAGGATGTCAAACAGCTGCTTTGGCAGTTGATACTGAGCCGGGGGAGGGGTCAATTTGGCCCACAAGCGCGTTAGCACGGGCGCTGGTGCTGGCACAGGCACCTTCCAGCGATCAAAGATTTGATCTGCTGTATCGGTGTCAGGCATGGCCATGATCATCATGGCCTGCGCGTCGCGCATGGCGATATCGGTCATCACCTGTGCATTGCGCATGGCGATGCCGGTCATCACCTGCGCATTGCGCATGGCGATGTCTGTCATCACCTGCGGATAAATCGCATGCCCAAAGGCATAGCTAGGCTGCTGCAACTGCACGCGGAAGCTGCCATCCAGCTCCGGCAGTGCCACCCCGGGTTCCGAGTCAAAGCACAGAACGAAATCCGTCTCCGTGCCGATCGACTCGTCGTCAGAACCCGTCGCCACGAGTGGCGTCACGGGTGGGGCCACCGCAAGAAAGGCCGAATGGAGCAACGTCGGATCAGGCGCAGTGCTTACGTCCGCAGGGCAGGCGTGGGAGGAGCTTGATTGCGAGGACGGTATCGGAGGATTAAACAGAGGGAACAGGCACTGAACCTCACTCCCGTTGTCCAGGATTTTTGACAGCGACTGCCACGCCCCGTTGACCTTGCAGTCCACCTCAACCTGATACGCATCCCGACTGAACGGCGGCGGCGTCAGCGCCGGGTGTGCATGCAGCAGAGACACCGCATACGCACCATAGTAGTCCACTAGGCCGCCGGGATACAGCAGCGCATCCAGTGGCAGATTCTGCCAGTACAGTTGTAGCGTGACATTCTGCACTCGCTTCGCCTGAAGCTCCGCGAGGCTGATGACAAAAGATGATTTCGGGGCCGGGGCACTGCCAAACGGCAGCATGGCCCCCCCCGGAGCCAGCGACCCTTGATCATTCGCCAGACTCAGCACCGGTGTCCCGCACACCGCCACGTCGATCTCGATGCTGACCACCTTTGCCGCGCCCAACAGCCACGAGAAAGTTTTCGCCGCGCTGCCACACTGGGACAGCAGCTTGTCATACTTCGTCAGCAGCCACTGGCTCTGCACCATTTTCAGCACTGCACAGCCGGGATCAAACGTACCGCTCAGCACCTTCGGATCAAACTTCACCCACGGCGGATCTTCCGCCTGTAGCGCGATCACCACCTTCGCCACCACTTGCAGCGGCGTGCTGGCATCAAGCCAGAACGTTCCCCGGCCCGATGTCACCCATCCCTTCGCGCTGCTGTACGCCACGCTCACCTCGGCATCTGCCAGTGCAACAGGGCTTCCCATCTTCAGTTCAGGCCCCGCCTCGGCCAGCTCAAAATAAATCGTCAGCGTGACCGTGCGCTGCCCTCCTTCCAGATGCAGCGAAGGCGAGGCGATGGCAAACCCCACCTCAGCCTCCGTCGCTGTAGCAGCAACCTCCGGCCCAGGCCCAAACATCGGCCATGGCTGTGTGGCCAGCGGATCCATCGGCGCACACCTCAGACACAAGTTGCCATCGGTACCCGCTGCCGCTGGAGCGACCGGCCACGCTCTCGCCGTCAAAAGCTGGGCGATGCTGTTGCCAGCGATGTCCAGCGGCTCATTCAGCCCATACACCACCGGCTGCCCGGCCGCGTCCTTCGCCGCCAGCTTCGTTCCTGCGGGCAGCTGAAACGGCACCGCGCCCTGCGCCATGCCAACCACCACGTGAGCACGATCCGGGATGGCTGCCGCAGGCTGCTCCTCCAGCACTGTCTTGTAAAACAGCTGTAGATGCCGCCCCGTCAGATCGTTGAGCTCCGCCTGCGCGTGCTGCTTCAGCTGTCGCACAAACGCCAGATACAGCGCAAAATGCGGCGCCATCTGGCACGGTGCCGCCAGCAGCTTCTGCAGACGCTCACGCCCCGCCTTCACCAGCCCCGCCTCCACTCGATGGGCAGCCACTAGGACGCCCGGCACTTCACTTTTGCTCCAGGCGTGGTCCCCGCGCTGCCAGCCCTGCCCCATCCCCAGTCTCCACAGCGCCGGGTCGAACGAACTCAAATCATTCTCCAGCTTGAACGAACCGAGAATGTCCGGCCCGTAGGCCGCCACCGCCAGCGCCTCCTCCCATTGCCGCGCCGTATCCAGCGCCAGGCTCATCTTCAATTCGATCGCTGAATCCACCTCACTCGCGAACACATTCTCTTCCGCCCGTTGCGCAAAGAAAATCTGCCAGCGATTGATCCTCTGACACTGCGCATACAGCAGCGTCAGCAAATTCCCCTCCGCCAGCACACGGTTTTCCAGCATCGGCGCATTCTGCCACGCCCGCAGTTGCTCCCTCAGCACCGCCTCCCGCAGTTCCATGTCCTGCATGTCCATCATCGCATACTGCACCATCGGCTCTGCCGCAAAGAAGGCCCCCCAGTCCCCCTCGATCTGGTTCTCCCGATTGAAGAAATTCAC
This sequence comes from Verrucomicrobia bacterium 12-59-8, assembly GCA_002279765.1. The sequence continues at coordinate 24,044 of NCCR01000007.1, forward strand.
CGTCCGGCTGAATCCCGCCGCCCACACCAGCAGCTCCGACTCAGACCGGTCATCCACCGGTGCAGACGCCGGGTCCAGCGCCGCCAGCAGCCGCGTCTTTTGGCTCGTGCCCCCATAGCCAGGCCGTGAGCCCGGGAGCGGAGGATAAAGTTTGCTTTGCATTCGGGTCGGGTCCGCAGCGTCTCCCATCCGCCTTACGGCAGTTGCAGCAGCGTGCCCTCCCCCAGGCAGTAGGGATAGACCATGTTGTGCCTCGAGTTGGTCGTTCGCACCCGGTACGCGATGCCGATGTCAATACGTCCGCCCAGCACATCGCCCGCGTCCACCGTCACGCTGTCCACCACGATCCGCGGCTCGTAGCGCAGCAGCGCCGCCCGCACCTTCGTCTCGATCAGCGCCATGGTGGACGAATCGATTTTGTTAAACAGAAAATCCGCCAGCGGGCAGCCAAATTTCGGCTCCATCGTACGCTCCCCCGGCAGCGTCGAAAGGATGATCCTGATGCTCTGCTCGATGTCATTCACCCCCTCCACCATCACCGCTCCCAGCGCGCCCGGCAGTCCCTGCGGCTTCGAGAACTCAGGCGGAAAGCTCCACCCGCGTCCGAGAAAAGAGCTGTCGCGTCCAGCCATAGTTCAGCCTCCGATCTGGACAGTGGGAGCGCCCAGGGCAATGCTGCCGCCATGCGCAGTGCTGTCACCCATGCGCGCCGCAGGAATGCCAGTAATCATGACCGTGGCGGAGCCTTTGACAATCGAATCAGGCGGTCCCACACACACCGCCATGTCCCCCACCCGTGCGGCGGGCAGTCCCTCAATCAAAACCGTAGGAGCACCCGGCCCCGAGATCGGCCCGCCCACATGCGGGATCGGCGGCACCCCAGGCGTGACCATGGGGCAGATGTGAAGATCACTGAGTCGGGCGGCAGGAGGCATGATTGAGAATAAGGAAATTACGAAGAGGCCCTCATGCGGTCAAGATAATATCGGACAACTCTAAATAGAAATCCCCTATTACCGTGCCTTATTTGAGCAAAAAGGCCCAGGTGCAAAAACCACCGCCGCCGCTCTCCGTGAGAGGCATTGGGTCACTGCTCCGACAGACCAAAGGCATATTCGTGCATTGCTGGCGCTCCACCTCCCACGAGCAGAGGGAACTCGTCCACTGATGTTCGAGCGATGTGCCCAGAAGATACCATAACGCATCGTTCTGGTAACAACTCAAGTAGCAACGTGCCCGTCTGTGTCAAGGTGTGCCAATCCCTGTAAAATCAACGGTTCCAGCCCCGTCAAGAGGCGTGAACCTATGCGCGGGTTCAATTCCCGCCCTCGCCTCCATAAGCCTTTTAAAGGCTTAAAACACAGGCATTCATTGAATTGTCAGGGCTGATAAGAGGCCAACTGATACATCAAAGTGTTACAGCACCGCCTGGAGTAGCTCCAGCGTGGTGTTTTCTACATCAGGCCTGAGTCCGTTCGCTCTCCACAACCATCCTCAAAGCACTGGCCACCGTTTTGCACAGCACTTTTTGCGCCGCCATCCGGAAATCAGTTTTGGAAATCGCTCCAGCTCCGTTCTCATCGAGATCGTTGCCGGAGAGTCTGAGACACTCGCTGTCCTGGCCCCAGCCACGAGAAACGAGCCCATGACTAGTGACGAAAAGGATAGCTGCCTCAATGCTTCACCGAGCACCCTGGACCCACAGTCTGGAAGAAGTCGTTTCCTTTGTCATCGATGAGGATGAAGGCGGGGAAGTCTTCGACTTCGATCTTCCAGATGGCTTCCATGCCGAGTTCGGCGAACTCGACGACTTCGACTTTCTTGATGTTTTCCTTGGCGAGGATGGCTGCGGGGCCGCCGATACTGCCGAGGTAGAAGCCACCGTGCTTTTTGCAGGCGTCGGTGACCTGCTGGCCGCGGTTGCCTTTGGCGATCATGATCATGCTGCCACCGTGGCTCTGGAAGAGATCGACGTAGCTGTCCATGCGCCCCGCCGTGGTGGGGCCGAAGCTGCCGCTGGGCATGCCGACGGGGGTTTTCGCCGGGCCGGCGTAGTAAACGGGGTGGTTCTTGAAGTAATCGGGCAGCGGCTGGCCGGCATCGAGCATCTCTTTGAGCTTCGCATGGGCGATGTCGCGCGCGACGATGATGGGTCCGTTGATGAGCAGGCGGGTGGTGGTGGGATACTTGCTTAGCTCGGCGCGGATCTCGGCCATTGGGCGGTTGGTGTCGATGCGCACGGCGTTGGTGTCCTTGCGATGGCGCAGCTTTTCGGGGATGTAGGGCAGGGGATTCGTTTCGAGCTGCTCGATGAACACACCGTCACGCGTGATTTTGCCTTTGGCCTGACGGTCCGCCGAGCAGGAGACGCCGATGCCGACGGGCAATGAGGCACCGTGGCGTGGCAGGCGGATCACGCGCACATCCAGCGCGAAGTATTTCCCACCAAACTGAGCACCGATGCCGCACTCGCGCGCGGCCACGAGCATCTGCGCTTCGAGATCGAGGTCGCGGAAAGCGCGGCCGTGTTCGTTGCCGGTGGTCGGGAGGCCGTCGTAATACTTCGTTGAGGCTAGTTTGACATGCTTCATCGTCGATTCAGCAGACGTGCCGCCGATGACGAAGGTCAGGTGATAAGGCGGGCACGCGGCAGTGCCGAGAGAGACCATTTTGTCGCTGAGGAATTTCACGATACTCTTCGGATTCAGCACGGCGCGGGTTTCCTGATACAGGAAGGCTTTGTTCGCCGAACCTCCGCCTTTGGCAATGAAGAGGAATTTGTACGCATCGCCATCGGTGGCGTAGAGATCGAGCTGCGCGGGGAGGTTGGTGCCCGTGTTCTTTTCATCGAACATGTTCAGTGCTGCGTTTTGCGAGTAGCGCAGGTTGTTCTCGGTGTAGGCAAGATAGACGCCCTTCGAGAGGGCCGCTTCATCGCCACCGCCGGTCCAGACCTGCTGGCCTTTTTTGCCCATGATGATGGCGGTGCCGGTGTCCTGGCAGAAGGGCAGCAGCCCGGCGGAGGCCACGTCGGCGTTTTTGAGCATGGTCAGCGCGACCATGCGGTCGTTTTCGCTCGCCTCGGGATCGTCGAGAATGGCAGCGACCTGTTTGAGGTGCTTGGGCCGGAGAAAGAAATTGATGTCGTGAAAGGCCTGGTTGGCCAGCAATGTGAGCGCCTCGGGATTCACGACGAGGACTTCCTGCTCGCCAAATTTCTGCACGGAGACGTGTTCCTTGGTCAGCAGACGGTATTCCGTGTCATCGGTGCCGAGTTCGAGGAGTTCCTGGTAGTGAAAGGGGGGCGTGGGCATGGTGGGGAAGGGAGAGTTTGAAAGGGATACGAGTTCGGGCAACGAGGGAAACGAGCATTTTGCACGTTGTCAGGCGGTGCATGCAGGGATAAATCTCCCCCCATGATTTTGGAAACGCTGCCCTTTGTCCAGCAGCTCAGTTCCCGTGACAAGCGGCTGCTGGCAGAGGAGCTTTGGAATGCCGCCGATGCCGAGGACGCTGAGGTGATGGACGAGGCTGCCGTATTGAAATTGCTGGATCGGCGCCTCGCTGACCATGAGGCGACTCCTCAGGCCCTTGCCGCCTGGGAAGAGGTGAAATCACGTGTCTTTGTGGGGCGTGAAAAGTGAGGTGGAATGTAGCGCGCTCACTCCACAAAAACCGCCCGCTTCCAAATGGGCACGCTGGTCTTGATCTCCTTCAAATACCAGCGGCACAGGTCAAAGGACTCCGCGCTGTGCTTGGTGCGTACCTGGATGATGATGCTCGGCTGCTCTGCGGCCACGAAGCCGAGGCGGTGCTGGATGAAGACGCGGTGCGGGCCGTGCTCGCGCTGGCCGCGTGCGACGAGGTCCTGCAGTGTTTTTTCTGCCATGGGCAGGTAGGCGCTGTAGTCGATACCGGAGATGGCCTTGTCGTCCTCCACGCCGCGCACGACGCCGAGAAACCGTGCCTCGGCGCCTTCACCGGCTTTGAACACGGTTGGGGCGATTTGGATGGGCTTTTCACTGAGGATGACGACGGGCGGCATAGGCACAGGATAAACAGCGGTATGGCCGATTGCTCATAAAATTTGTCCGTCGGGGCGGGTTTCTGTTAGCGTTTGAATCTTCCAACCATGAAATGCCTGCTTTTCCTTCTCCTCGCCGTCCAGCTCCATGCGGAAAATCAGATCACTTGGAAGCGCCAACAACTGCTCGGTGACTTTTACTCTGAAGGTGCGGCCATCGGCGACATCAATGGCGATGGCAAGCCGGACGTCGTGGCAGGGCCGTTCTGGTGGGAGGGGCCGACGTTTGAAAAGAAGCACGCCTACTACGAGCCGAAGATCTTCAGCATCAATGGCTACTCGGACAACTTCTTCGCCTATGTCCAGGACTTCAACGCGGACCAGAAGAACGACATCCTCATCCTCGGATTCCCCGGCAAGGAAGCGCGGCTCTACCTGAATCCCGGCACGCATGACGACAAGCCCTGGCCCATGCACATCGTCGCCGACGTGGTGGACAATGAATCGCCGGTCTTCACTGACATCACGGGGGATGGCAAACCGGAGATCGTGTGCAGCACCGGGGGCAAGTTTGGCTGGTTCGCGCCGAACTGGGAGAAGCCGACTGAGAAATGGCCCTTCGTGGCGGTGAGCGATGACATGAAGGTGGCCAAATTCACCCATGGCCTCGGCGTCGGCGATGTGAACGGCGATGGTAAGATGGACCTTCTGGAAGCGCGACGCTGGTGGGACAACAAACCCGGCACCGCGACCTGGGAGCAGCACAACTTCGCCGCTGGTGTCGGCGGTGGAGCGCAGATGTTTGCGTATGACTTCGATGGTAATGGAACGAACGATGTTTTCACCAGCCTGTCTGCGCATCGCTATGGCGTGGCGGTGTTTCTGCAGAACAAGCCTGCGCCGGACCAGCCCAACTGGACCCGCGTCATGCTGGCCACTGAGCAGCCGCAGGACAACGACTACGGCATCGTCTTCTCCCAGCCACATGCGGCGTATCTCGCTGACATCGACGGCGACGGCGTGAAGGACATCGTCACCGGCAAGCGCTACTGGGCGCACAACGGTCATGATCCTGATGAGCGCGGCCATCGTGTCATCTACTGGTATCAAACCAAACGCGACGGCAAAGGCGGCGTGGATTTCGTCCCGCATCTCGTCGATGCCGAAAGCGGCGTGGGTGTGGATGTGCAGGTGGGCGATGTGAACGGCGACAAGCTCCCTGACATCGTCGTGGGGAACAAGGCGGGTGTGTTCATCCTCACGCAGGAGCGGAAGGACAGCACGGCGGATCTGACGCCGAAGAAAATGTATGGGCCTGCCCTGATGTCGCAGAAGGATTACGCGAAGGGGCAATCACCTCAGGATGCGCTGAAATCCATGCAACTCCCCGGCGGCTTCAAGGCGGAGCTCATTGCAGCAGAGCCGGACTTTGTGCAGCCTATTGCTTTCACGTTTGATGAACGAGGGCGCATCTGGGTGGTGGAGGGAAACAGCTACCCAAAACCACGTGAAGTAGGTGCCGGGCAGGACCGCATCAAGATTCTGGAAGACAAGGACGGCGACGGTGTCTTTGAGACGAAGAAGATTTTTTGCGAAGGCCTGAATCTTGTCAGCGGCATTGAGCTGGGTTTCGGCGGCGTATGGGTGGGTGCGGCACCGTATTTGATGTTCATCCCGGACAAGGATCACGATGACAAACCAGACCCCATTGAGGGCGAAATGGCGAACCAAGTTCCTGGCCTGAACTTTCCAGCCAAAATTCTCCTCGACGGCTGGGGCAGTCAGGACACGCATGAAACACTGAACAGTTTTATCTGGGGGCCGGATGGCTGGTTGTATGGCTGCCATGGCGTCTTCACGCACAGCAAGGTGGGCAAACCGGGCACGCAGGATGATCAGCGCAAGCCCATCAATGCCGGTATCTGGCGCTACCACCCTGTGCGGCATGAGTTTGAGATCTTCGCCGAGGGCACGAGCAATCCCTGGGGGCTTGATTACGACCAGTACGGCGAGTTCTTCGTCACCGCCTGTGTCATTCCACATCTCTACCACATCGTACCGGGCGGGCGCTACCAACGGCAAGCCGGGCAGCACTTCAATCCTTACACTTATGACGACATCAAGACCATTGCCGACCATGCGCACTACGTGGGCAGCCTGCGCCCGCCGGGTCTCGACAAGACCACTGGCGCGGGCTTCGCCACCGCCGACACGAACGCCCTCGGCGGAGGACACGCGCACTGCGGTCTCGCCATTTATCAGAGCAGCCTCTTTCCGCCGACGTATCGGAATCAGCTCATCTTTGGCAACCTGCATGGGCATCGGCTGGTGACGAACTACACGGATCCGCATGCGAGCACCTATGTGGGCAAGCACGGAAGCGACTTCTTGCGCGCCAATGACATGCACTTCATTCCCGTGACGCAGAAGGTGGGGCCTGATGGAGCGCTTTATGTCAGCGACTGGAGCGATGAGCAGATCTGCCACCGGGGGAGCAATGCGGTGGAGAACTGGGACCGGAGCAATGGGCGGATTTATCGCGTGAGCTACGATGGCTGGAAGCCGTGGAAGGGGGATCTTGCGAAGGAGAGTGATGAGGCGCTGGCGAAGCTCGCGGTACAGACGGAGAACGAGTGGGAGTCGCGGATGGCGAGGAGGGTGCTGATGGAGCACCGAGCGAACGGGCCAGCTTTTATTATGGTTTCTAATTTGCTGGAAGATCAGAAAGCAAAAGCGTCTGAGCGTCTTCGTGCATTATGGTTGCTCGATAATCTGGAAGGCTATTCGAATCACACAGTAGTGAAGCAAGATACTAGCGAACCAAACAAGATGAAGTTTGCGATTGATGTCAAAAAATCGGTGGATGCGTTCGCTTCGGATGTCAGTGAAATAGTTCGTGCCAAGAAGGTTCGTATCTATCCATCGCAGAATGACATGGGTTTCGCTTTGACTTTGGTTGAACTCGCGAAGACGGAACCTTCTCCTTTGGTGAGAAGGGAGCTCGCATCGCTGATCGCCACTTTTCCAATCAGGAGCGAGGAAGCATTTTATTCTCGTTTTGTTCAAATCGAAGGACATTCGTTTCCGACCAAAGCAGACCTTGCCACTGCCCTTCTCAAGCACGGCGAAGACAAGGACGACCCTATGATCCCTCTGCTGATCTGGTATGGCATCGAGCCGCTGGTGGCTGCGGATGCTGAGGCGGGGCTTCAGCTTGCCGCTGCATCCAAGATGCCGACGGTCACTGAATTCATCTATCGTCGCATGGGGGCGGAGGAAGGCGGACGCCAGGGGCTGCTCAAGCTGGCAGGACAGAGCAAGGACGCCGCGCAACGGGACATGCTGGTGAAGACCGTGCTTAAAGCGGGCCTTGCGGGCAATGCCATCACGCAACCCGAGAACTGGGGAACGATGCGTGCCAGACTGTTGGAAACACCCGCGGCGGAAGACTCCTATCCCCGGAAGCAGATCATGGCAGAACTGGAAGGTCTGATGGGCATTCCTGCCGCCTTGGATGAGTTGCGCGGTCTGCTGACAGCAGACAAGGCGGCTGCGCGCGGCAACGCGCTCAAGATTCTTGTTCTGCGCAAAGACGCTCCAACCGCTGGGAGGCTGCAGGAAATGCTGGGCTGGAAACCCATGCCTTCCCCGAGTGCGCAGCGCGAGAGTTTGCAGGCTCTGGCTGTACTGAAGGACCCCAAGACACCTGCAGTGGTGGCTGCGCTGTTGAAAGACTTGGCTCCTGATGTGCTGCCCGATGCGGTGAACACGCTCGCCTCCACCAAGGAAGGCTCCAAAGAGCTGCTGAAAGCCGTGGAGGCCAAGACGGTGCCAGCCACGGCGCTTTCGCCTTTCCTGGTGCGCCAGCTCACGGCCTTTGATGACAAGGAGATCAATGCGCTGATCAAATATGCCTGGGGCGATGTGAACGCGCCGAAGGCTGATCTGGGAGAGCGGACGAAGAAGTTCCGCGAACTGCTCACGCCTGCGGCTTTGGCCAAGGGGGATCTCGCGAAGGGCAAGATGCTTTTCACCATGACCTGTGGTCAGTGCCACAAGCTCTTTGGCGAAGGTCAGAACGTGGGGCCCGACATCACGGGCAGCAATCGCGCTGACTTGAACTACCTGCTCGAAAACGTGCTGGATCCGAATGCGGTGATCGGCAAGGCCTACCAGCTCAATCTTTTCACCATGAAGGATGGGCGCGTGATGAGCGGTGTCATCAAGGAGGAAAGCTCAGCGGCGGTGAAGATCGCCATGATGGGTGGGGTGGAGTTTACGCTGCCGCAGCCGGACATCGCGAAGCGTGAGGTGTCGAAGCTGAGCACGATGCCTGAAGGGTTGTTTGATGCGTTATCGAAGGAGCAGGTCATTGATTTGGTGAAGTATCTGCAAAGCGGTGCTGCGGGACCGGCTTCCCAATCCGCCAAGGCTTCGAAGGACAAGAAAGCCGGGACTTCAATACCCGGAGCGCTTGAGGGCGAGGGGCTCAAAATCCTCTCCAAAACCGGCGGCAACACCAAGCCGCAGGGCATGGGCGGATTTGGCGGCGAATGGAGCGGTGGTTCACAGCTCTGGTGGACTGGGGCCAAGCCTGGCGAGAAACTGACGCTGGCGCTGCCTGTGAAGGAGACTGGGCGATATGAACTGAAGGCCGCGCTCACGAAAGCGAAGGACTACGGCATCATCGAAGTGGCCCTCGATGACAAACCCGTCGCCACTGCCTGGGACGGCTACAACGGCCCCAAAGTCATCCACAGTGATGAACTCGACTGGGGTGTGCATGAGCTTAGCGCTGGGGAGCATGTGCTGACTTTCACGATCTCGGGCAAGCATGCAGATGCGGTGCCGAGATACATGGTGGGGCTGGATTATGTGAGGCTGGAGAAGAAGTAACCGTTCGACTTCGCGGGGCGTGGGCTTACGCTTCCGTTCCATGGACGCGGCTGGCGACATCTTTTCTGGTTTGCTGGAATTACTGGTGGAAGTGGTGATTCGGCTTCTCGAACTGCTGTTCTATGTGGTGGAGAATATCGTTTACGGTGTGCTATGGCTTTGCCGCTGTTCGAAGTTCGCCGGACCTCGTCGAAAAAAAAGGCTGCCTGAGGAGACCCGGTATCTCATTCGCAGCTGCTTGCATTCACTGCTGGCTTTAGGGCTGGTGGGTTTGGTGGTCTATTTTGGATGGCTGAGGAAGCCGGCTCCAAAAACCCCACCCTCCCCGCCCGCGGCTCCGACAAAAATCGAAAAGGCGCAGAAGGTGCTCGAAAAAGCCAAACGCATCAAAGACGTCCTGCTGCCACCCAAGCCCCAGCCATGAGAGATCTCCAATCCCTCCGCGCCATGTGGCTCAAGGGATGGCTGTTCCTGCTCATTGGGCTGATGTCAGCCGCGATCCTGCTGGTGGAGAACTGGAGCTGGCGCACGGCGCTGCTGCTGGCGCTGTGCGTGTGGGGATTTTGCCGCGCGTATTACTTCGCGTTTTACGTGATCGAACACTGGGTGGACCCCGGCTACAAATTCAGCGGGCTTGGGCACTTTCTGACGTACCTGTGGCGGTCACGCAAGTGATCAGGCCTTGGCGAGTGCTTCGTCAAATCGTGCGATCAAGTCTGCGGTGTCTTCGAGGCCGGCGGACACGCGGATGAGCCAGCGGCTGACGCCACAGCTTTCGGCCCAGTCGAGTTCTTCGTAATGGGCGAGGAGCGTGTAGGGACAGGCGAGCGTGAAGTTGGTGCCGAGGCTCGGGCCTTTGCAGACGCGCAGGGCATCGTAGAACTTGGGGCTGGTCTGCTCGGGGTTTTTGAGCGTGAAGGAAAACAGGCAGCCATAGCCACCGTTTTCGCGGCGGATATATTCGTAGCCGCTGCCGCCTTCGCTGCTCGCATGCCATACACGATCCACTTTCGGGTGCGAGCGCAGATGATTGGCAAGCGCCTGCGCATTGTGGCTCATCGTCGCGGCGCGCTGCGAGAAATCGCGGCTGTTGAGTTCAAGGGCCACGGCATCGCCACGCCAGAGTTCGTGTTCGGCGTGGGCCGTGAGGAAGGCGGAGAAAGCGGCGTGATGCGGTGACTTGCGATTCAGCACCACGCTGCCGGCAAGGACATCACCCACGCCGGAGAAACTTTTTGTGAGGCTCGTCGTCACGACATCAGCCACGCGGTGCGCATCTACATGCGCCACGGTGGAGATGGTGTCATCGATGACGATCGGTACGCCGGGTTGCGCGGCGGAGCGAATCGCCAGGAGGCGCTCGAAATCGACACAGCGCAGCAGCGGATTGCTCGGCGCTTCGCAGAAGATGCCCGCGAGTGGCTCGCTTTGCAGCAGTGCGCTGAGATCATCGTATTCGCTGTCCTTGATCAGCGGCATGAAATGCACGCCGGTGCCGAAGAACTGCTGCAGCTTCAGCACATCCACATAGGGGAAGTCGAGCTGCACGGTTTTACGGTCTGGGAAAAGCTGCGTGAGCATGCGATGCACGGCGAAGTTTGCCGCCATGCCGGAGGGGAAGAGAAAGACGTCTTCCGGCTGCTGCCCGGCAAGTTGGGCGATGCGCTCGCGGATGGTGCGGTTGGCGGCCTTGCCTTCTTCGACGCTGGCGGTGCTCTGGTGTTCGCCCAAGGCAGCGCAGGCCTGGCGGGTGCTCACACATTCGCCGCAGAAGCGCCAGAACTTGCGGGCCTGCACGTAGCTGTCTGCTGGAAATACGGCGACGCCGACCTGATGCGCCGTCCATTCGATGGCGCGACCGGTTCCGATAAACTTCACGCAGCGTTCCGCATGCACGGCGCGTGGAAACACAAGACAGCGCTCGTCAGCGGTAGCGAATTCTTTTTCGGCGGCTGCAAACAGGCGCGAGATGGCTGGCGGGCAGCAGAAGCGCGGGTAGCCTGATTTAAACTTCGCGACTATTTCCTGATCCCCTTCTTCATAACCGATCACATGCTCCCACTGCGGCAGGCACACGGACACGCCGAGGTCGTGGTCAGGGATCGCCTTGCCGAGGTCTTCGGCGTTGCAGAGAGGGTGGGTGAACAGGTCGGTCATTTGCGATGCTTTAATGCCGCATCAATGTCCTTCCACAAGTCCTCAACGTGCTCGATACCCACAGAAAAGCGGACGAGCCCATCAGTGACACCGGCCGCTTCGCGGGCATCTTTGGGGATGGAGGCGTGGGTCATGCTGGCGGGATGGGCCACGAGGCTTTCGATGCCACCGAGGCTCTCGGCCTGGGTGAAGAGGCGCAGGCGGCGGATGAAGGCGAGGGTGTCGGCGTAGCTGAGGCCGAAATCGGCGAGGAGCATGCCGCCGCCGGCGGTCATCTGCTTCTTGGCGAGTTTGAACTGAGGGTGGCTTTTCAGGAAGGGGTATTTGACGCTCTTGACGCCTTTGCGGCCTTCCAGGCGTTGGGCGAGTTCGAGGGCGTTGGAGCAGTGGCGTTCCATGCGGATGGCCTCGGTTTTCGCACCGCGGGAGATGAGCCAGGTGTCAAAGGGGCTTGGTTGCAGGCCGATGGCCTTCTGCGCGAAGATCATCTTCTCCTGCCACTCGTCGGAATTGGTGCAAACGGCACCGCCGAGGGCGTCGCTGTGGCCATTGGTGTACTTGGTGGTGCTGAGCAGGGAAAGATCGGCACCCAGATCCAGCGGTTGCTGCAGCAGGCTGGAGGCAAAGGTGTTGTCCATGGCGACCACGGCACCCACTTTATGTGCGGCTTCGCTGATGGTCTTGATGTCCAGAATTTTCAGCAGCGGATTCGTCGGTGATTCAAGCCACACGAGCGCAGGCTTGAGCCGCGTGATGAGATCGTAGTTTTCCGGATTGGCGAGATTGGCGTATTTGATTTTGACGCCGAAACGCTTCAGCACCTTTTCAAAGATGCGGTAGGTGCAGCCGTAGATCTGCTGCTCGGAGAGAATCGTATCCCCCGTCTTGAGGGAAAACAGGATGGCGGAGATGGCGCTGAGGCCGCTGGCGAAGACGGTGCTGTGCTTCGCATTCTCCAGACTGGCGAGCGTGGTCTGGAGGTTGCGGAAGTTCGGATTGCCGGAGCGCGTGTAGTCAAAGCCGTTGGGATTCCCGCTCTCAAACGTCGAGGTCATGTAGATCGGCGGAATCACGGCACCGGTCTCGCTGCGGTAGTCCTGGCCCACATGAATGGCGCGCGTTTCGAAGCGCGCGTCGGCGGGGATGGAAGGGTCGTCTTTCATAACGGGATGAGTGACATGCAGAATTAGCTTTGCAAGGCCCCTGCGTGCATGCTTTATGAGTTATCAACTGATCTTTCATGTCCGACTCCACCGCCCCTCGAAAATTCCGTCGCGTTCTGCTCAAACTCAGCGGTGAAGCGCTGAGAGAGCCGGGCAGTCATGACAATATTTCTCCGCCCATCGTCGAAGACATGGCGGCGCAGATCAAAGCGGCGCATCAAACCGGTCTCGAAATCGCCCTCGTCGTGGGTGGTGGCAACTTCTGGCGCGGCGTGACCGCCAGCAACAAAGGCATGGAACGTGCAACGGCCGACTACATGGGCATGCTGGCCACGGTGATGAATTCTCTCGCGGTGCAGAGCATGCTGGAAGCGATGGATGTGCCGACGCGGGTGCAGAGCGCGATCAAGATGGACAACGTGGCCGAGCCCTTCATTCGCCGCAAAGCAATGCGCCATCTGGAGCTGGGCCGTGTGGTCATCTTCGCCGCCGGCACGGGCAATCCGTTTTTCTCTACCGACACCACGGCGGCGCTGCGTGCCAGCGAGGTCAATGCCGAGATCGTGCTCAAGGCCACGAAGGTGGACGGCATCTACGATTCCGATCCCAACAAAAACCCGAATGCCGTCAAGTTCGAGCGCGTCAGCTTTCACGAGTGCCTGACGCGCCAGCTTAAGGTGATGGACTCGACCGCTTTCTCGCTGTGCATGGAGAACAACATGCCCATCGGCGTTTTCAGCATGAACGAACCTGACAACATCCGCCGGGCACTCATCGGCGAATACATCGGCACGATGGTCGATGCGAAAGGCTGATTAAACTTCCAACTAGATACTGATATGGACCCTGAACTGACGATGATGGAGGCCGACGAGGCCATGACAAAGGCCGTCGAGCACGCCATCCATGAATTTGCCACCGTGCGCACGGGTAAGGCTTCGCCGACGCTGGTGGAAAACATGGACATTCATGTGATGAGCTACGGCAGCCACATGAAGCTGAAGCAGCTGGCCATGATCACCACGCCGGACGCGCGTCTGATCCGCATCGAGCCCTTTGATTCCTCCACGCTGCAGGACATTGACCGTGCGATCCGTGAGTCACGCCTCGGCTTGAACGGCAGCATTGAAGGCAAGGTGATCCGCCTGCCGATTCCCTCCCTCTCCACCGAACGCCGCGAGCAGATGGTGAAGATGTGCAAGACCCTCGGTGAAGACGCTCGTGTTCGCGTGCGCTCCGCCCGTCGTGACAGCCTCGAAACCATCAAGAAAGGTGAGAAGGATGGCTTTATCACTGAAGATGACCTCCACCGCATGGAAAAAGAAATCCAGGTGATGACCGACAAGAAGATCGCTGAAATCGACCAGCATGTGGCGTCGAAAGAGAAAGAGATCATGACGGTCTAGCCAAAACGGGTTCCAAGTTTCAAGTTTAAGGTTTCAAGTTCACTTGAAAGGAAGCCTTGGGATAACTTGAAACTTTAAACCTGAAACTTTGAACTTCATTGATGTTTCCCGCTCGCGACTACCTCGACCTCACGCACACGAAGCATGGCATCCTCTTTCCGGATGACTCGCCCGTGTGGACGGCGTTGACGCGGATCGAATCGTATTTGGACTTCCGTTTGCAGCGCGAAATCCGCGTGCAGGTGCCACCAGGGGCCTTCATCGGCGAGGACGTGTTCATTGACGAAGGCACCACGCTGGAGCCCGGCGCGGTGATCAAAGGTCCGGCGTGGATCGGCCGCAACTGCCAGATCCGGTCGGGCTGTTACATCCGCGAGAATGTGATCATCGGCGACGGCTGCGTGCTCGGAAACTCCTGCGAATTCAAGAACTGCGTGGTCTTCGACGGCTGCGAGATCCCGCATTACAACTACGTCGGCGACTCGATCCTCGGCCACAAGGCGCATCTGGCCGCTGGCGTGATCCTTTCCAACGTGCGGCTGGACCGCCTGGAGGTCACCGTCAAGACTGACACCGATGTCATCCCCACCAGCCTGCGAAAATTTGGCGCGATCGTGGGTGACTACGCCGAGATCGGCTGCAACAGCGTGATCAGCCCCGGCAGCATCATCGGCCGCCGCAGCATCATCTATCCGCTGACGCATTTCAGCGGTGTGCTGGATGCCGATCTGATGCTTAAGACGCGGCAGACGCAGCAGGTGGTCAAGCGGCGGAGGTAACAGAGGGATTGAATACAATTCTGGTCGTGGGAGTCAGAGCAACATCCTACGCTTATGAAATCACTTTTTCGCCTGCTCTTCGTCGTCTCAGCCATCTTGTCGCTGGCGAGCTGTGACAAACCCATGCCGCCCGCTACAGCCGCACCCGTCGCGGCTGAGACAGACAACCAGCTCGCTGAGGCGCGTGATGCCTTGCAGCGCCAGGCCCTGGAGATTGAAACGAAGACGGCCCTGATGGACAAGCAACTGGCGGAGATGGCGCAGTCTCTCAAGGATCGTGAAAATGCGGAATTGCGGGATTCCCTGGACGCCCTGAAGCGGCAGAATGACGAGCTGCGGGTGCAGGCGGACGCCGCCCGTCGTCAGAGCGATGCCATCACCCAGCGCATCGCCGTCGCTCCGCAGCAAAATGTAGCGTCGCAGCCCGTGGCGCTGCCAGATTACTCGTTGTTCTATGACCGCCTTGCGCCTTTTGGTCGCTGGTTTGACGTGAATGGCTACGGCTACTGCTGGCGGCCCACCATCACTGTGGCGGGCTGGCGGCCGTATGTGGATGGCTGCTGGGTCTGGTCATCTCTCGGCTGGGCGTGGCAGACGAACGAGCCGTTTGGCTGGGCCACCTATCATTATGGCCGCTGGGTGAATCTCGCGCACTATGGCTGGATCTGGGTGCCGGGCAGCGAGTGGGCTCCGGCGTGGGTGGCATGGCGTCAAAGCCGGGATTGCGTGGGCTGGGCACCCCTGCCACCGGAGCCGGGCGCGTTCAGCGGGGTGTATCGCGACTGTGACTCACGCTATGGCCTCGGCCCCACCAGCTACACTTTCATCAATACGAACCAGTTCGTGAGCCCGACCTACATCAACGTCTATGCGCCGGTGACGCGGCAGACGGTGATCTTCCAGCACAGCGTGAATGTGACGCAGATCGTGCGCAGCCGCAGCCATGGGCATGCGTTTGTGCAGCAGGGTGGGCCGCCACGCGCTCAGATGGAGCAGGCATGCAGGCAGCCGGTGCCGCAGCGGCAGGTGCAAACGATGCACGCCGACGAGATGCCTGAGCAACAGCAGCATCATGGGCGCAGGGACGCCGATGCACCCATGGCCATGGGTGAACTTCCCACAATGGCCCCCGGTGCCCATATGAGGCGCCCCGACGTCAAAGAACACATTCAACGCCCAGTCCGGACGAGTGGATTTGACGGCGTGCCGCAGCACGTGGCCACGGAGATTCGCGAAAACATCGCCAAAGAGAAGGAAACCGCTGCGGTGCAGCAGCCAGTGCATGGGCACATGCCGCATCGACCTGGTCGGCATCCGGGCGAAGCACCGGCTGTTGTCCAAGGTGCGCCAAGAGTGCCGAACGCTCCGCCGCAGGAGGCCGTGAGTTCTGCCATCGCTATGGAAAAGCCAGTGGAGGCTCAAGTCGTAGCGCCGGTGGAGACGCCTGCCGTGCAACAGCAGCCCGGGCAGGGGAGCAGGCCGCATCAATTTCCACGTCATTCTGTGGAAGCTCCGCCTTCCACCAGCATGCCTGCGGTGCCGAACGCTCCAGCCCAGGAAACTGTGCGTCCTGCCGCCGCCGCAGAGTCCGCCACGGGAGCAACAAGGGAACCTAGGACTCATGGACAGCCCGCAATGGGGGCACCCCACCAGCGGAGCATGCCGCCCGAGAGCAAGGTCGTGGAAAACAGCGCTCCTGCCACAGCGCCAGCAGTGCCATCCGTGATGCCAGCCATGGTCGAGAACAAGGCCGCTGAATCTTCGGCTACCGCAGTCGTGCCAGTCAATGAGCCTGAACGGACCGTCCCTGCAGTGGTGACCGCTCCACCAGCAGTCATGCCGCAGCCACCTGCTGAACCCAGCCTTTCACAGCAACCCGTGGCAGCAGAAAAAATGGCGGCTGAGCAAGGGGCCGACACTGCATCCGCCGAAGCTGAAAGAGCTCAGAGGCATGCCGCACGGGAACAGGCTCGTGCCGCAGCCATGGATCAGCGTCAGCAGCAGGGAATGCAGGAACGTGCCATGGCAGAAAACCGAGCCGCAGAACAAGCTGCTGCGAACGCCGAAGCAGAAAAAAACCGCATCCAGGCCGCAGCCGCCGCTGCTCAGCAGCAGGAGGCGCTCATCGCCCAGCAGCAGCGCATGGCTGCCGATCAAGCCGCCGCCGAAACTGAAAAAGCACGCCAGCAGGCCGAAGCAGCCGCTGTGCAGCAGCAACAGGAGATGGCAGCCCAACAGCAGCGTGCCAATGCCGAACGCATGGCTGCCGAACAGGCCGCCGTAGCGGAAACTGAGCGTGTCCGCCAGCAAACTGAAGCCGCCGCCATGCAGCGCCAGCAGGAGGAGGCCACACGCCGTGCTGCCGAAGAGCAGCAAATGCGTGCGCAGCAGGAAACGGAACGCCGCGCTCAGGAAATGGCGCAACGCCAGGCTGAGGAAGCCGCCCGCCGCCAACAGGAGGCCGAAATGCAGCGTGCTCAGGATCAGGCACGTCGTGCCGCAGAGGAGCAGGCGCGTGCCCAGCAGGAAGCCGCACAACGTGCGCAGGAGATGGCCCAGCGTCAGGCGGAAGAGCAAGCCCGCCGCGCCCAGGAAGAAGCCCAGCGTGCCGCAGCCGAAGCCGCCCGCAATCAGCCGCAACCTGCACCTGGATCGTGATCAGATGCATCGTTTCGACGGATTGCCTCATCAATAAATCACACCGAAAGTCGCGTTAGGTCAGGGATCGTTGCCTCAGAAGGCGTCTCGCAAAACTCATTTCCTTCTAGCAGGTTGCACTTGCTTGAAGTTCATTGCCTCCGACGGCGGCTGGCTGGGGACAGCTAGCCCCCTGTGCTGCGGGTCATTGGAATTGGTGGCATCTGCGCCATGAATATTTTCACCGGGGAAACTCAAAAGAGCCTGTCACAACTTTCTGCTTCTGAACTCTAGGGGTAAAACGAGGATCAAAAAAACGGCTGAAATGAGAATGGATCAGTCGTCATGCGTTTACGTGCGCAGCGTTTACGTCACGGGACAATCCGTGGATTTACCAAGGATTAAAACATGGTGCCGGAGACAGGACTCGAACCTGCACTAGTTTCCCAACCAGATCCTAAGTCTGGCGCGTCTACCAATTCCGCCACTCCGGCAGGGAGTTGCATGCGGGTATGATTCCTTGCGGATGTTCAGGCTGCAAATGAATTATCGCAGGCGCAGCAGGCGGGACGCGATCCAGCCGGTGAGCAAAACAGTCGCCAGCGGCATGAGCCCGACTTTCAGATTGGCACCAATCCACGGCAGCCAGTCGTCTGCGTAGGTGGTGAGGGCGCTGAAGTATTTCAGGCCAAAAACCCAGCCACCATGCAGGCCGATGCCCGCCCACAAGGCCCCGGTTTGCATACGCACTTTGGCCAGTACCCAGCCTACGGCGAAGAGGGTGGCAAATTCAGCGAGGAGAAAGTCCACATCGCCAAAGCCGGCGGCGATTTGTCTGAGCACGAGAAATCCACTGCTCCAAGTGACGGCGGCATCGCTGATCTGCCAGCCCTCCGGGGGCTTGAGAAAATGCACCAGGGCGAAGACCATGGTGAGTGAGAGCAGGGCTTTCGTCTCCGTCATGGTCCGCAGCAGCAGGCCAAGCAGCAGGCCGCGGAAGAAAAACTCCTCCACGATGCCGGCACCCAGCGCGGCGGTGATAGGCTCCCCCAGTTTCCACCAGCGTGGGTCGGGACGCAGTTGATACGCGCCGGTCTTGAGAAAGATGAATCCGAGCGCGAGCAGCAGACCAGCGGCAAGAACAAAGCCGATGGCCCATTGCTTGAGCCCCGTGTTGAACGGACGCCAGGCGGGCAGCAGCCCACGCTCCAGCCGCACCCTGCGCATGAAAGGCCAGATGAAGACGATGGCGCAGAGGAGTACGGCACGGTTGAAGTATCGCGTAAACTGTGCCCGCTCGATTTCTGAGAGCAGCCACCTCACCAGGCCGACATCATGTAGAGATGAGGTGGAAAGCCAGCCATGGGCCGCTTTGCCGAGGTGAAACAGCGGCACGGACAGCACTGCCCCGCCGAGCATGACGGCGAGAAGATAGAGCAGAAGTTTCGGCAGGGCAGGGGAACTGCCGGGGCTGGCGGCTTGCATGGGCGCGATACTAGCGCATCCTGCGCGCTCTCAATGACCAAAAACCAAATCCACGAATGGCATGAACGTCTCGAAGACGGTCGCAAACAGTACATCCGCGCCTACTGGAATTCGCGCGAATGGCTGTTTCGATATGCCCATCCCGATGGCGAGGAGTGGACGCCGCTGGAAAATCCACCGCCGGAGCGCTGGCTTGAGCTGCGCGATCTGCTGTTCCGCAAGTATCAGCGCAAAAAGCTGCCCTGGAAGTACGTCGTCGATCTGGACAAGAAGCTGGAGGACATGGGAATCAAGCTAGAGGGAGACGAGCCGCAGGCAGAGGACGAATGACGCCCGGTCATTGGGCATCGGTATTTGTTTTGATCTCAGCCGTCACGCCACCGCCGTAGGCAGCGCCGAAACGCATGCCCACCTGCACCTCCGGGAATAGAAACCGGTGGCCTGCGCGCGCACTGCGCCGCCGTGAAATGAACCCGAGCATGGCGGCAAAGAGGGCACCCCCGGCGAGCACGGCGGGTACAGCTATGGCGAACTGCTTTTCACCGCGTTGAATCCACAGCGACTGCCGCAGCCGCACGCTTTCCATCGCCCGCAGCCGGTCAATCCACGCACGCGTGGCAAGCGCGACACGTTCATCGAGCGTGAGCTTGGTGTCGGCGAGGATGCGGCGTGTCTCCTGCATGATCTCGACGAGATCAGCAGCGGAGAAACGTTCCCAAAAAAAGGGGGCGAAGGACATTGCGCTGCTGTTGCTGGCACGGTCATAAACCATCAGCACGGCAGGCCGCAGGCCGCTCCATTCACGCCTGGTGGTCTGGGCCTGTCTGCGGACGGTGACCTCTGCCGGCAAGAAACTGGTGGCTTGGATCCACGCATCGCATTTCAGATCCTGGCGAAACCGGCTGAGTTCCCCGGCCAGCAGACGGTGGGTTTCAGGGGTGAGCGCCCGGGTCTCGTCCTGAATGCCGTCAGCGGGCGGGGCAGTCTGAGCCAGAACCCACCCGGCCGTGGCCAGCCAGACCCCGGCAAATGCCGGGAAGAGCAGGCATTGGTGACGGCGGAGGGCGTTGTGCATGGGACGGCATCAGTCTGTCCCAAACCCTGCCTGAGGGCAACTTCCGTCATGGCACCCCTGTCCTCCCGCCCAAATCTAAAGAGTCTGGAGGGGTGTTTTTGGGACGGGTTAGCACGCGCTTGTGAAATTTTTCACAAAATCGCCTTGCCGCTCTTTGGGCAGCGTAGATAGATACTCCTCACGCACGCTACCAGACCCCTGCTTTTCATGCCCACTGTCACCCGAGAATACGAGGCCCCGGATACCGCCGCCAAAGCGGCCCGGCAGCTCGAAGCCGTGGAAGAAGCCACGACGGACATCGTCGGAGAGAAACTGGTGCTCAACATGGGGCCCAGCCATCCCGCCACTCATGGCGTGCTGCGCCTGATTCTGGAACTGGACGGCGAAATCATCACCAAGTGCGATCCCGATGTCGGCTTCCTTCATCGTGGCGACGAAAAAATCGCCGAGAACATGCACTACAACCAGTTCGTGCCCTACACGGACCGGCTGGACTACCTGGCACCGCTGGCGAACAACGTGGCTTATGCCCTTGCCGTGGAAAAGCTCATGGGCTGGGAAGTGCCTGAGCGTGGCAGGGCGATCCGCGTCATCTGCTGCGAGCTTGCTCGCATCTCCGCTCACATGCTCGGAGTCGGGGTGTTTGCCATGGATGTCGGCGCGATGACGGTGTTCCTCTACACATTCACCGAGCGCGAAAAAATCTACAACCTGTGCGAGCAGCTCACCGGAGCGCGCTTCACCACCAGCTACACCCGTGTGGGCGGGCAGATCCGTGATCTGCCGAATGGGTTTGTCGGGGCGGTGCAAACCTTCCTCAGTGAACTGGAACCGGTGATCGACGAGATCGACAAGCTCCTCTCGCGCAATCGTATTTTCATCGACCGCACGCAGGACATCGGCGTGATCTCCAAAGCGGACGCCATCGGCTACGGGCTCACCGGGCCGAATCTGCGCGGCTCAGGGGTCGAGCATGACCTGCGCAAGGCGCATCCCTATCTCGATTACGACAAGTACGAATTCGATGTGCCCATCGGCACCAAAGGCGACTGCTATGACCGTTATCTCGTGCGCATGGAGGAGATGCGCCAGAGCGTGCGCATCCTGAAGCAGGTGTTTGCCACACTGCCTGAAGGTCCGATCAATGTCGCCGATGCCAAAGGGCTGCTGCCCAAGAAAGAAAAAGTGCTCATGAAGATGGAGGAGCTGATCCACCATTTCATCATCTCCACCCAGGGCATTGATGCTCCCGCAGGCGAAGTTTATTTTGCCGCCGAGAATCCCAAGGGCGAGCTCGGCTTCTACATCAATAGCACCGGCGGTGGCGTCCCTCACCGCTTGAAAATCCGCGCCCCCTCCTTCCTCAATCTCAGCATCATCTCCAAGCTGATCCCCGGGCACATGCTCAGCGACATTCCTGCAGTGCTGGGCAGCCTGGACTTCGTCATGGGCGAATGTGACCGCTGATTCATCTCCAACCTTTTCATCCGAGACACCCACGCATGGCCTTTGAAGTTCCAGCCGAATTGGAAAAACGCATGGATGAGGCGATCTCGCACTATCCTGTTTCCAAACGCAGCGCCGTCCTGCCCCTGCTGCACTTGGTGCAGGAACATTTCCGCTTCATCAGTGATGAGGCCGTGAACTGGGTCGCTGCCAAGCTCGCCCTGGAGCCGATCCAAGTGCTCGAAGTGGTCACCTTTTATCCCGGCTTCCGGCAAAGTGCTCCTGGCAAATACCACGTCCGCGTGTGCCGCACACTTTCATGCGCCATGGCCGGGAGCTACGAGCTGATGGACGCGCTCTGCAAAGCCGGCAACATCGACCGTTCACACACGGATCACCATCATCCCATCGCTGTAAGCCCTGATGGTAAATACAGCATTGAGTTTGCCGAGTGTCTGGCGAGCTGCGGTTTTGGCCCGGTCTGCATGATCGAGGACGACTTCTATGAGAAGGTCGATCCGGCCAAGGCGGGCGAGCTGCTCGCGCAGCGCGTCTGATCAAGGCATAAAAAAGCGCAGCGGTTTTTGCCGCTGCGCCTCTGATCAGGTTATTGACCACATCTCACTTGGACCGCCAGGACACCACGTCATCCTGCGTCTGCTGCTGCAAGTCCTGGCCCCAGCTATAAATAGCGATCTCCAGAGGGAGCAACTTTGGCGGAGGGCTGATGGTGTTTGAAGAGATCTTGGGATCCGCGTTGTTCAAATCTGGATTGGCCACCTGTTTGTCACCATTGGTGTCAAGCAGCACATAATAAGGGGTGCCCCAGAGATCGACGAGCTTGTAGGGCGGTTGGGCGTTGACCAGACCAAACTTGCCGTTCTTAGCGATTGGGAGATCGATGAATTTGATGTCCTTGGGGTTCAAGTTCGTGGTGGCGCTGGCACTGCCAGAACTTGAAGATGAAGTAAGAGTCGTCAGAGCACTGACAATCCCGCTGTTCTCATCCGTCGCCACAGCTTGAATGTCCTGGCCTGAGCCAGCGGCGCTGAGCAGGCTGGGATTCACCGGATAGCGGTTGTAATCGACCTGATAGCTTGAGATGGCAACACGCAGATCCTTGATGACGGTCTGCACCTGCAGCTTTCTTCCATCCGCCATCAGCCTGTTGGCCTGGGAGATGACCAAGCTGGCAAGAATGGCGATGATGGTGATCACCACCAGCAGCTCGATGAGCGTAAAGCCCAGTCGTGTGAGAGAGTTGGAACGAGGTTTGATTTTCATGTCTTCGGTTGGGTTTGTCATTCGCTGATGCCGGGAACGAAGGGTCAAAAAACAGTCGTCGTTCCGCTGAAGTATTTAATCGTTTTTGCGTTGCCACGTCAATACTTGTCATGAACAAGCGCCAACTTCGGCGGCAGCGGACAAGGTGAACCATGACCATTGTGCGTCTTGATGCGCCTCCTTCATCGCGGGCTTTGATTGTCAACTAATGCTTGCATCATATACTTCAACGATTTAAATCCGCGCTTCAATCCCCACTGAACACACACAACAACCACGGATCGCATCAGACGATCTGAAATATCTCATATGGCAAAGACAGCAACCAAGAGCAACGCAGACAAAAAGAAGTACGTTTACTTTTTCGGACCAGGAAAATCAGACGGTGATGGTTCCATGAAAGCATTGCTGGGTGGCAAGGGTGCCAATCTCGCCGAGATGAGCCGCATCGGCCTTCCTGTTCCTCCCGGGTTCACCATCAGCACCGAGGTCTGCACGTACTTTTACGAGAACAAGAAAACCTATCCTGCTTCTTTGCAGGCGCAGATGGAAAATGCCGTCAAGGGCATGGAAAAAATCATGGGCTACAAGTTTGGCGACGCCAAAGGCTTCCCGCTGCTCGTTGCCGTGCGTTCCGGTGCGCGTGATTCCATGCCAGGCATGATGGACACCATTCTCAACCTTGGTCTGAATGATCAGACCGTGCTCTCGCTCGTGGCCGCCACAAACAATGAGCGCTTCGCATGGGACTGCTACCGCCGTTTCGTTCAGATGTATGGTGACGTCGTTCTCGGCGTGCAGAAGCTCGAAGGTGAAGACCATGAGCCATTCGAAATGGCGATCGAGAAGTTCAAGCACGAAACCTATGGCAAGGACATCATCGACAGCGACCTGACCGCCGAAGACCAGAAGGAACTGGTGAAGCGTTTCAAGGCTCTCGTCAAAGAGCGCACCGGCAAGGTGTTCCCTTCCGATCCATGGGACCAGTTGCGCGGTGCCGCCGGTGCCGTCTTCGGCAGCTGGATGAACGACCGCGCGATCGTTTACCGCCGCAAGTACAACATCCCTGCCGAATGGGGCACTGCCGTCAACGTGCAGGCCATGGTGTTCGGGAATACCGGCCCGACCTCCGGCTCCGGCGTGGCTTTCACCCGCAATCCTGCGAATGGTGCCAATGAATTCTACGGTGAGTTCCTTCTCAATGCCCAAGGCGAAGACGTCGTTGCTGGCGTGCGCACTCCTGAGCCTGTGATTGAGCTCAAGAAGCAAATGCCGAAGTCCTATGCGGAACTGCTGCAGGTCCGCCAGAAGCTTGAAAAGCATTTCAAGGATGTGCAGGACATTGAGTTCACCATTCAGGAAGGCAAGCTGTTCATGCTGCAGACCCGCAATGGCAAGCGCACCGCCGCCGCTGCTCTGAAATTCTCCATCGACATGGTGAAGGAAAAGCTCATCGACTGGGAAACCGCCGTGCTGCGCAATCCTGCGATCTACCTCAACGCTGACCGCGCAGTCATCGCCGAAGCAAAAGGTGAGAAGGTTCTGCTCGTCCGCAACGAAACCAGCCCCGAAGATCTTCGCGGCATGATCGCTGCTGAAGGCATCCTGACTGCACGTGGTGGTGTTTCATCCCACGCCGCTCTGGTCGCTCGTCAGATGGGCAAGGTTTGCATTTGCGGTGCCTCCGCTCTGGAGATCGATTACGACAAGAAGACCGTTTCTGTCGCAGGGCAGACCTTCAAAGAAGGCGATTTCCTCTCCATCGACGGTACAAGCGGCATTGTTTACGGCGGCGAGCTGAAGACCGCTCCTTCCGAAATCATCACCGGCATGATCAGTGGTGACAAGGCCGCGCAGGGCACCGAAAAATTCAAGAGCTTCCAGCAGCTCATGATCTGGTGTGGCAAGGCTACGCGTATGCAGGTCCGCACCAACGCTGACAATCCGGAGCAGACGCAGAACGCCATTGCTTTCGGTGCCCAGGGCATCGGCCTCACCCGCACGGAACACATGTTCTTTGAAGGTGACCGCATTGACGCCGTGCGTGAAATGATTCTGGCTGACAACGTGACTGATCGCAAAAATGCGCTCGCCAAGCTGCTGCCATATCAGCGTGATGACTTCACCGGCATCTTCAAGGAGCTCAAAGGGCTTCCTGCCACCATCCGTCTGCTTGATCCTCCGCTTCACGAGTTCGTGCCGCATGATGAAAAAGCACAGACTGAACTCGCCAAGAAAATGGGCGTGCCCGTTGAGAAAGTCATCGCGCGTATTGCTGCTCTGCATGAGTTCAATCCAATGCTCGGACATCGCGGCTGCCGTCTTGGCATCGCTTATCCTGAGATCACCGAAATGCAGGCGCGTGCTATCTTCGAAGCCGCCGCAGATGTGGCGAAGCTGAAGATCAAGGTGAAACCTGAAGTGATGATTCCGCTTGTCGGGTTCAAGAAAGAACTCGACCTTCAGGTGGAAATCGTGCATAAGGTTGCAAAAGAA
>NCCR01000113.1 GCA_002279765.1 Verrucomicrobia bacterium 12-59-8
CGCATGTCAGCCACAGTACGGATGCCACCACCCACGGTCAGCGGCATGAAGCAGCTTGCCGCCGTGCGTGCCACGACATCCACCATCGTTTTGCGCTCCTCATGGCTCGCCGTGATGTCCAGAAAGACGAGTTCGTCCGCCCCTTGAGCATTGTACACCTGCGCGCACTCCACCGGATCGCCGGCATCACGCAATTGAAGAAACTTCGTGCCTTTGACGACACGACCTTCCTTCACGTCCAGGCAGGGAATGATGCGTTTGGTAAGCATGAAAAACAGTCAAGTAGGGGTCAAGAAGTCAACGCTTCGCCAAGGGAGTCAAGACGCGACGATCTTGACCTCTTGACGACTCATCGACCTTTCTTCGACGCTTCTGAGTCTCAGCCCAAAGCTGCCGCCACCATCGTTTCCAGCTTCACGATATCCTTCGCGAAGTTACGAATGCCTTCAGCGGTCTTCTCAGTCGCCATGGCGTCTTCGTTGAACAACCAGCGGAAGGTCTTCTCATCGCTGCCGATCTTCGCGATCTTCAGGGACTTCGCATTGTCCGCATTAAGCTTCTGCGTCAGTGGCTCTTCGCTCGCAGCCAGTTCACCCAGCAGGCCCGGGCTGATGGTCAGCAGATCGCAGCCGGTGAGTTCAGTGATTTCACCCTTGTTGCGGAAGCTGGCGCCCATGACTTCGGTCGTGTAGCCAAAGTGCTTGTAGTAGTTGTAGATCTGCGTCACCGAGATCACGCCTGGATCTTCCGTCGGTGCGAAATCCTTGCCCGTGCTCTTTTTGTGCCAGTCGAGGATGCGGCCCACGAAAGGAGAGATCAGCTTGATGCCGCCTTCGGCGCAAACCACCGCCTGCGCGAGACTGAAGAGCAGCGTCAGGTTGCAGTTGATGCCTTCCTTCTGCAGCACTTCAGCCGCTTTGATGCCTTCCCATGTGGAGGCGATCTTGATCAGAATGCGCTCACGGCCAATGCCGGCCTTTTCATACATGCCGATCAGCTGGCGTGCCTTGTCGATGTTGGCCTGCGTGTCGAAGGACAGGCGGGCATCCACTTCTGTAGAAACACGACCCGGGACGATTTTGAGAATTTCGAGGCCAAAGGCCACCACCAAGTTGTCCATCACAGCGCTCACGCCGCCTGATTTGCCATCGGCGACAGCCTTGTCGAACAGCGACTTGTACTCAGCCTTCTGCGAAGCCTGGAGGATGAGGGAAGGATTGGTCGTGGCGTCCTGAGGCTTGTAGGCCTTCATGGCTTCGAAGTCGCCGGTGTCGGCGACCACCACGGTGTGCTGCTTGAGCTGATCGAGCTGGGTCATAGTCTGGTTTTTTTTTTTTGGCTGAGAGTAAAGGCTGTGGCGGGTTAATCAAGCGCGAGGAACCGCACGCAGATGCTGCCCGGGACGTTCACCTTGGTTCCGGTGAAGGTCAGTTTGCCGCTGTCCTGATCCACCTTGAAAAGCGCCGCCGTCGCGCTGTCCTGATGCGCCGCGATCAGCCACTTGCCCGTCGGGTCCAGGCAGATGTTCCGGGGGATCTTGCCTTCGGCAGGCACGTTTTGCAGCAGCGTCAGCTTGCCCGTGGCAGGGTCGCAGGCAAAGACGGCGATGGTGTCATGAGTGCGGTTGGACACATACACCACACGCCCGTTCGGATGCGCGAGCGACTCCGCCGTGCTGAAGCCCTTCTTGCCACGGTCAGCTTCCGGCAGCGTCGAGACGGTTTCGATCTCAGTCAGCGCGCCCTTTTCTGCATCGTAGGCAAAGACGGTCTCCGTCATCGCCATCTCGTTGTTCACAAAGACAAACTTGCCGCTGGGATGAAACGCCAGGTGGCGCGGGCCGCCGCCTGCGGGCGTTTTGGCAAAGGGCGGATCATTCGGCGTCATCTTGCCAGTAGCAGGTTCCACCTTGTAGATCAGCACCTTGTCCAGTCCCAGGTCACAGGCGAAGGCAAAGCGATTGTCCGGACTGAAGTTCACTGAATGCGCGTGCGGCCCTGCCTGCCGCTTTGGATCAATGCTGGAACCTTCGTGCTGGAAGAAGCTAACCGCCTCAGACACGGAGCCGTCTGCACTGATGGCAAACGAGGCGATGCTGCCGCTGCCGTAGTTGGCCAGCGCAGCCATCTGTCCGGTTTTATCCACGGCCACATGACATGGGCCCACACCCACGCCGCTGGCTTGATTGATCAGCGTCAGCTTCCCCGCCTTTTTGTCGATGCTGAAGGAGCTGATCCCACCGCCTTTCTTGCCATCCGCCGTCGTGACGTCTCCGATGGTGTAGAGATATTTTTTCGACGGATGAATCGCCAGGAATCCGGGATTGCCAGCCTCAGCGGCCAGCCGCGGCTCCGTCAGTTCGCCGGTGGCGGTGTTGAAACGGGCCACATAAACCCCCTTGCTGCCATTCTTCGCAGTCGTGCTCGTGCCGAAGTAAACGAGGAAATTTTCCCCGGCGATGGCGGTGGTGGTGAGTGCAGCAAAAGCAAAAGCGATGGAGGAGCGGGTCATGGCACCCCGATGCTGACGGTGTGTGGCGGCATGGTCAAGCCCTCACTGCGCCCGGCTGCATGAACGGATTTCATCCCATGGATTTGTTAACTTGCTCCTTCAAAAGGAAGGCGCATCTTCCGCCCCATGAAACCTTCCCTGTTTCTTCTTGCCGCTCTTCTCTTGATGCTCCCTGGCTGCAGTGGCTTCCAGCCCGTGAAGCTCGAGCACGATACGGATAAAGAGAAGCCACTCGACTATCGCGAAGGCGACTGGATTCCAAAGAACACCTAGGTCTCCGCAGGTCAGATCAATCACCATGCGAGAGCGCCGGGAAAAACGGTGGCCAAGTTCATGGTTTCGCGAGGCACCCAGCACTGTTCTGTAGTCCCGGTTCTTCGTACGTAGTTCGGGCTTCAGCCCGTTCTGGGGTGAGTCGGGTCACTTTAAATGGCGCAGACAAGCCATAAATACCCACCCCTTACGCGCCTCCGGCACCTCAAAATCAAGGTCATGCGCGCATTTGACCGCCCCCGACGTGCTCGCCACGGTGCCTTCCATGCACCCCGCCTGGTTCCACGTCGATAACGAAGCTGACATCCCATCGCCCGCGCTCCTCTTCTACCGCAAGCGCATCGAGCACAATCTGGCCCTCATGCTCCAGATCGCCGGCGATCCCAAACGCCTGCGTCCCCATGTGAAGACGCACAAGACCGCCGAGGTCATGGCCATGCAGCTCCGTCTCGGCATCACTCGGTTCAAGACCTCCACCATCGCCGAGGCCGAAATGTGCGCCGCCGTGGGCGCCACAGATGTGCTGCTCGCCATGCCCTGCGTCGGCATCAATGCCCATCGCCTCGCCGACCTCGCCGCCAAGTTCCCGGACACCCAGTTCTCCAGCATCGCCGATGCGGAAGAGACCATCGCCTTCCTCGCCTCCGCCGCCCAGCAGCACAATGTCACCCTCGGGGTTTACATTGAAATCGACTGCGGCATGGGCCGCACCGGCATCGTCCCCAGCGACGAGGCCGCCATGCTCGCCCATGTCATCAAAGACACCCCCCGCCTCCAGTTCTGCGGCATCCACGCCTACGACGGCCACATTCACGACGACAGCCTCGACGTCCGCCGCGAGCGCTGTGACGCCGCCTTTGAGCCCGTCCTACAGTTCCGCTGCCGCCTCCAAGGCGAAGGCATCATCGTCAAAGAACTCGTCGCCGGAGGTTCCCCCACCTTCGGCATTCACGCCACCTATCCAGACCGCACCCTTAGCCCCGGCACCACCGTCCTATGGGACTTCGGTTATGGCGACAAATACCCCGCCGACCTCCCCTTCCAACCCGCCGCCGTACTCCTCACCCGCGTCATCAGCAAGCCCGGCAAAAACCGCATCACCCTCGACCTCGGCCACAAATCCGTCGCCCCCGAGAATCCTCACCCCCGCGTCCGTTTCGAAGAATTGCCCGATGCCACCGTCGTCATGCAGAGCGAGGAACACCTCGTCCTCGAAACCGAGCGCGCCCACGAATTCACCATCGGCCAGGCCCTCCACGGCATCCCCCGCCACGTCTGCCCCACCGTCTCCATGCACGGCGAAGCCTACATCATCGACGGCGCCAAAACCACCGAACGCTGGCCCATCACCGCCCGCAACCGGCTGATCACCGTGTGAGCAGAACTCCATAGATCGAGTTCTGCTGGTCCAAACAATTTGTCGCCGTGTGCGAGTTGGTTTTCCCCATCTTGTCCTGCTCTATAGAGACTTGCGCATAGAATGGCAATTCTGTCGCCGCCACACATCAAGTTGTGTGAGCTCGCGTCTTGAAGGCCAACGGCCTTCCGTCTTTCAGCCCAGGGGTGCCGAGCTTTAGCGAGTGCTCCCCTGGGTTCACACACAACAACTTTTTTTGTGGTTAAAGCACGAACCGCAACGCGGTTCCGTCACGAGCGTCGGCGGACTTCATCCTTGGATTGAGTATTGGATGGATCATGCACCCAGGGGGCTAATTATAAAATATATCGAAGAAGAGCTTGTTTCATGTGTCGGTTTCGACATACCGATGTTGTGAAAATAAAACCTCAACATGTCACTGACTGGTTGCACACCGTCATGCCGTGGCTCCCACGGATCATATATGCTCTAGCCTTCCTCATCCTGGCGTGGCGCATTCCCGACACGGCTCTCACACTAGGTGGTTTCGCAGCGGCTGCTCGACATTGGATCGAACCACTGACCAGGTCTCATTGATAGGAACGGCTCTAACTTGCCTTTCCCTTTCCGTGTATTCCGTGTATTCCGTGGTTCAATCTCATGAACCACTGGCTCCTCAAATCCGAACCCGACGTCTTCTCCTTCGACCACCTGAAGAAGCGCCCGAAGAAAACGGAACCCTGGAACGGCGTGCGCAATTACCAAGTGCGCAACATGATGCGCGACCAGATGGCCGAAGGAGACCTCGGTTTCTTCTACCACTCCAGCTGCGACGTCCCCGGCATCGCCGGCATCGTGAAGATCGTCAAGGAAGCCTACCCTGACCACACCCAGTTTGACCCCTCCTCCGAATACTTCGACAAAGGCAGCAAACGCGAAGATCCTCGCTGGCTCATGGTCGATGTGAAGTGGGAGTCCGACTTCAAAACCTTCGTCACCCTCGACATGCTCCGCGCAGATCCCAAGCTCGCCGACATGCTCATCCTCCGCCGCGGCAACCGCCTCTCCATCACCCCCGTGGAGACAAAACACTGGGACCGCATCTGCAAACTCGGCGGCCTGTAAAGGGGTCCGCTCGCTCATGCGAGCCAGGCGACAGCGCACCGGTCTGCACAGTCCTCTGTGCGGTGCTCCGCGTGCCCCCCGGCTCCGACACCGCTCAGAAGTGGTCCGCACCTCGCGAAGCGCGCCCAGCCCCCCAAGTACGGAGAAGACGAAGCGCGTTGACCACGCGCCAGCGTTTTGGAGTGCTCCAGTCCTCTGGAGCTTTCCGCAAGCCGGACGATATTCGAAAGTGCCGGAGGACCGGCACCCTCCAAGACGCTCCCGCTCGCCACTACTTCTCCACCACCAGCTCCTTCACGCTCACCGTCCCATAGCTGAAGCCCACACTCAGATTGGCCTTCGCTCGCGAGATCGACGCATGCTCATACGTCTTCGTGAACTCGCCCACCTTCACCGTCGCCTTTGCAGCCCTCAGTTCCACGCTGACATTCGTCCACTCACCGGCCTTCAGCTTCACCACAGCCTCATTCCCCAGCGAGATCGACTTATGATCCTTCTCTTCCGGCGGGAAAGCCCGCACACCCATCCCCGCCTGACCGAAAACCAGGCGGAAGACATGCCCTTCAGCACTGTTGGCCGTGAAGACCACCGTCTTGTTCACAGCATCAGGTTTCACCGCAAAACGAATCGCCGCATCAGTATATGCGAGATCATAAAACAAGATCGGCCCATGGTCCTTGTTCTTCTTGTACAGCTCGTCGTCCTGCATGCACGTCGCGGCGTTTTCAGCAAATTTCCATTCACCTCGTGACGCGCGCCGTGTTTCCAGCTTCGGCGCGGAGAAGTCATCCTTCAGCAGCGGTGCATCAGCCGCCAGAGCAGAAACAGCAGCGAGAAAAAGAAACAGCGCAGATTTCATGGCAGTGTTTTGGCGATCTTATTAAAACCCTCGCGCACCGTGCCATCCGCACTGATGAGCGGCTGCGGATGCTCCACGCGTCCCAGCTCACGTACACCGAGCGCGTCCTTCGTCTTGTCACCCAGATCAGCCTTCATCGTCTCCGCCTGCTTTTGCAGCTGTGCCACGATGTCAGCATGCTCCGCCGCGACATTCTTCGCTTCGCCGATGTCCTCATCAAGCTGGTACAGCTCGCCTTTCCCAAGGTGCAGCTTCCACGGACCACTGCGCACCGCCTGCAGGTTGAAGCCCGCATAGTAATAAAACACGTCGTGCCCGGTGGCGTCCTTCTGTCCCAGTAGCACAGGGGAGATGTCTTTGCCGTCGAGCTCGAGTTCGCCGATGCTCTTGCAGCGTGCCAGCGTACCAAACGTCGGCAGCCAGTCCATGTGGGCCGTGATGGCATCCGTCTTCGAACCAGCAGCGATCTTCCCCGGCCACCACGCAATCGTGCAGACGCGGATGCCACCTTCCAGCGTGCTCCCCTTGCTGCCGCGCAGCGGAGTGTTGTCCGCGCCCTGGTTAAGTGGGCCGCCGTTGTCGCTCGTGAAGATGACCAGCGTATTCGAGTCCAGCTTCAGTTCGCGCAGCGTGTCCAGCACCTGGCCCACCGACCAATCAACTTCCATGGCCCAGTCCTTCTGCAGGCTGATCCCCGATTTGCCCATGAAGTCCTGATGCGGGTAGTGTGGGAAATGCACCGCATTGTGCGGCAGGTAGAGAAAGAAAGGCTGCTTCTGATTCTGCCGGATGTACTTCACCGCACGCTCCGTGTAGCGCCGCGTAAAAGTATGATGTTGCTCCGCTTTGACACGCTCGACGACGTTGTGGTCTTCCACCAGCGGCAGCGGCGGTTGCGCATTCCCCTTGATGCCCGTCTCAGGCTCGGCATCCCCCTTGCCTGCACCAGCCTTGCCTTTGCCTGGCCCTTTCGGCAGCGGCTGGTCAGGATTGCTCTTCGACCCTTCAGCCACAGGCCCCATATCGTTCGAATAAGGAATGCCAAAGTAGTGCTCAAACCCTTGGTTCGTGGGCAGAAACTCCGGCTGGTCACCGAGATGCCATTTGCCAATGCAAGCCGTCGCATAACCACCCGCCTTCAGCACCTCGGCCACCGTGATCGCATTCGGGTTCAGCCCCACTGCCGCCGCCGGAAACAGCACCCCGGGAATCGGCAGCACCCGCTTCGGGTAGCACCCCGTCATCATCGCTGCACGCGAAGGCGTGCATACCGGTGCCGCGTAATGACTCATCAGCTTCATCCCCTCCTTCGCCATGCGGTCGATGTTAGGCGTCGAGATCTTGGCACCAAAGGGGCCGATATCCGCATAGCCGAGATCATCAATGTTGATGAGCACGATGTTCGGAGTCGCCGAAAAGGACGAATGCAAAGCGATGAATGTTGAAAGCAGAAAGAGCAGCGGTTTCATGAGAGAGATAGGAAAAAGGTGAGCAGTCAAATCGGGTAAAAGTCAGGTCAAGAAGAGGTCAGGGTCGAGGCGGCTGACCACCTCGACCCAATTGTCAGCGCAGCCTCCTCACGGATCCACCAGCTCAGGGTTATACATCACACTGCCTTGGGGAATCTCCGGCGTCTTCCCACTCGCAGGAAACGTCGTCTTCACGATGCCATGCAGTTGCTCGGAGAGTTTCGCCTGCACTTCAGCCTGCGCGGGTTGGTCGGCCAGGTTGGTCAGCTCCTTCGGGTCGGTTTCGTGGTCGTACAGTTCTTTGCCGGACCGGCCTTCGTCCCACTCAATGTAGCGCCAGCGGTCCGTGCGCAGCGCGTAGCCAAAGATACGTTTGCCATCATCCCCTTTGGCAGCACTCGCGCCCATGCGCTTGAAGCCCCCGCCGCGCACCACCTGGCTCAGCACCCAGCCACGACCTTTCGCCTCAGCATCTTTCAGCATCGGCACGAGGCTCTGGCCCTGCAGATTCTTGGGAGCTTTGACACCACAGAGTTCCGTGAGGGTTGGGTACAAGTCGATCAGGCCCACGGGCGTATTCGCGACCACACCCTTCTTGGCCCCAGGACCGGCGATGATGAGCGGCACCCGCGCGCTCTCCTCAAAGATGCTCTGCTTCTGCCACAGCCCATGCTCACCCAAGTGGTAGCCATGGTCGCTGGTAAACACGACAAGGGTGTTCTCAGTCAGGCCCAGCCGATCCAGCGCATCCAGCACCTTGCCCGCCTGCGCATCCATGAAGCTGATCGCAGAGTAATAGGCCTGCACCGCCTGCCTGCGCAGATCATCGGTCAGTTTGTCCTGCTCCTTTTTATAGCTTCCGAGCGCAGGCTTAGGCAGGTCCGCCTGGTCTTCCTTCACCCCCTGCACCACCGGCATCTCCGCCTCGGGGTAGCCTTTGAACCACTTATCCGGCGCGACATACGGCGTGTGCGGGCGGAAGAATCCCAGCCCGAGGAAAAACGGGCGGTCCTTGTCCTTCGCACAGCGCTCCAGGATCCACTCCGCATCCTTGGCCTGCAGGCCGTCAGTGTGCTTTTCATCCGGCCGTGGCGAGGCATACCAGCTCAGCGTACCGCCAAAGTTACCGGGGATCAGGGAGAAAATATCAGGATGCTCCAGCAGCCGGTCGCACCCGGCGGGGTTCAGTTCCAGTTCCCAGGAGGCCGGGTCATCGTGACCATTCGTGCCGATGGAGTTCGGCACTCCATAGTGGTAAAGTTTGCCAATGCGCGCGGCGAAGTAGCCATCCCGCCGGAACGCCTGGGGCAGGCTGACCGCATTCGGAATCGTCTGACGGAAAAGCTGCGCATTCCCCAGGATCCCCGTGCTGTTCGGATACAAACCCGTCAGCATCGAATTCCGGCTCGGTCCGCACAGCGGAAACTGGCAGTTCGCATTCTGAAAGCGCACCCCACGGGCCGCCAGTTTGTCGAGGTTCGGTGTTTTGACCAGCGGATGACCATAGCAGCCAAGGCTGTTGTTGAGGTCGTCCGCCATCATGAAGAGCACATTCGGCCGCTGGGCGGCGTGCAGTTGCGAAACGACGATTAAGACGGTGGTGGCGAGAAAGGTTGGGAATCTCATGCGGCCGGGTGAAACGCAGTGAGCGGGGGCATCTTGCCAAATACTATTCAGCGCCGCACCGCCAGCAGAAGCACCACATAAAAGCCCCGGCAGAGCACGGATCTCGCGCCACCGCAGGTCCCCCCTCACTTCGCCTTGATCAGCATCACATGAGCGTCAAATCAGCGGTCAAGAAACCCTGCTGGGCTCAACCATTCCTCGACCCATGAGGAAAACAGAAAAACAGAAAAACAGGAAGGGCAGGATCTCCATCCGGTTCCTGCCTTCCTGATGCGTCAGGCCACCAAGTTCATTTCAGAAGCCCTGGATCATGAGCGGCCACTAACGCCACCCCTCACTTCACCTTGATCAGCTCCACATCGAAAATCAGCGCCTCATTCGGCCCGATGTCACGTCCCGCACCACGCGGGCCATACGCCAGCTTCGAAGGAATGTAGAAACGATACTTCGACCCCTCCTGCATCAGCTGCACACCCTCAGTCCAGCCCGCGATCACGCGGTTCAGCGGAAACTCGATCGACTCCTTGCGCTTGTAGCTGCTGTCAAACACCGTGCCATCGATCAGCGTCCCCTCGTAGTGTACTTCCACCGTATCCGTCGCCTTCGGGCTCTTCCCCGTCCCCGGCGTGATCACCTTGTACTGCAGACCGCTCGCAGTCACCGTCACGCCCTCTTTCTTGGCGTTGTCTTCGAGAAATTTTTCACCTTTGGCAAGAGCGATGTCGGACATGGAATGTGTAGGGGGATTGGGGGGTTGGTTAATTTCGGAACCCAACCCCTAGCACCCCCCTCAAACTTGTCGACCCCCGAATGCACCCCTCCTCCAGGGACCTAGCCAGTAGAGAACAAAAACTGCCACAGGGCATCGCGAGGGGCGCCAGCAAAGTGGTCCGCACACTCCGTGTGCGGTTCGTAGTTCGGTCCATCGTCAACTGCTTTACCCCAGTAGCACCACCGTCCCGGTTGTCTCCCCTCCGCCTCGCAGCGCACCACCTCTTCGTACGTAGTTCGGGCTTTAGCCCGTTCCGGAAGCTCCACATCGCCCCAAACCTCAAACCCAGCCAGCGCACGTTTGGTAGTCCCGGCTTTAGCCGGAATCTGGAAACGCAGTCCGTGCCCAAACCGCTCCCGAATAAACACCCCTGTGACTCCTCGTTCCACAATCCTGCCCTTCGCCCTTCGCCATTCGACCTTCGTCATTATTTAGTCATTCGGTTTTACTCATTCGTCATTTCCCCTCACTCCCCCTCCTCACTCCGCCCTTCCCTTCCCCCCACGCCCTCCCTAAACTCCCCCCATGAACCGCGAACACCTCTTTTCGCAACTCGCCTCCCACACCGGCCCCTTTGACATCGCCATCATCGGCGGCGGCGCCACCGGCCTCGGCGCCGCAGTCGATGCCGCCTCACGCGGCCACACCGTCGTCCTCATCGAGCAGTCAGACTTCGCCAAAGGCACCTCCTCCCGCTCCACCAAGCTCGTCCACGGCGGCGTCCGCTACCTCAAGCAAGGCAACGTCTCCCTCGTCCTCGAAGCCCTCCGCGAGCGCGGCCTCCTCGTCCGCAACGCCCCCCACCTCGTCCACAGCCTCCCCTTCGTCATCCCCAGCTACCACTGGTGGGAAGGCCCCTTCTACGGCATCGGCATGAAGGTTTACGACACCCTCGCCGGCCAGCTCGGCCTCCAGCCCTCCCGCTACCTCTCACGCGAGGAAATCACCGACCTCCTCCCCACCCTCGAAACCGAAGGCCTCACCGGCGGCGTCGTCTATCACGACGGCCAGTTCGATGACGCCCGCCTCGCCATCCACCTCGCCCGCACCGCCGTCGATCACGGCGCCATCGTCCTCAATCACACCCGCGCCTGCGGCCTCATCAAGGAAAACGGCCACATCATCGGCCTCCAGGCCGAGTGCGTCGAATCCGGCCGCCAGCACGAAATCCGCGCCCACTGCGTCATCAATGCCACCGGCGTCTTCGTCGATGACATCCGCCGCATGGACGAGCCCAAGGCCCAAAACATCGTCGCCCCCAGCCAGGGCGTCCACCTCGTCCTCCCCCGCGAGTTCCTCCCCGGAGACTCCGCCATCATGATCCCCCGCACCGACGACGGCCGCGTCCTCTTCGCCGTCCCCTGGCACGGCCGCGTCATCATCGGCACCACCGACACCCCCGTCGATCACCCCACCCTCGAGCCCCGCGCCCTGCCAGACGAAATCGCCTTCCTCATGCAGCACGCCGCCCGCTACCTCACCCGCGATCCCCTCCCCAGCGACGTCCTCAGCATCTACGCCGGCCTCCGCCCCCTCGTCAAAATGAAGGAAAAAGACCCCGGCACGGGCTCCACCGCCGCCCTCTCCCGCGATCACACCATCCTCATCGCCGACTCCGGCCTCCTCACCATCACCGGCGGCAAATGGACCACCTACCGCCGCATGGCCGAAGACGTCATAGATCACGCCGAAATGCTCGGCGGCTTCGGCATGCGCCACTGCATCACCCCCAGCCTCATGATCCACGGCTCCGCCACCGTCCTCGATCCTCACGATCCCCTCGCCGTCTACGGCAGCGACGCCGCCGAAATCCGCACCCTCGCCGCCAGCGAACCCCAATGGGCCGCCAAAGTCCACCCCCGCCTCGATCTCACCTGCGCCGAAGTCATCTTCCACGTCCGCCACGAAATGGCCCGCACCGTCGGCGACGTCCTCGCCCGCCGCAGCCGCAGCCTCCTCCTCGATGCTCAATCAAGCATGTCCGCCGCCCCCCGCGTCGGCGCCCTCATGGCCACCGAACTCCACTGGGACCCCGAAAAAACCTCCCACGAAATCGACCGCTTCCAAAAACTCGCCTGCGGCTACATCCTCGAAGGCTAAACACCAACCACTCGTCGCATCGCGGCCTGAAGGGCCGCCGGACTCAGCCCAGGGCACAGCGCAGCAAGCCCTGGGTCACCACATCACACGCCCCCTTCCACCGAAGGCCGCACCCTGAAGGGGTGCGGGAGGTCACCCGCCAGCTCCAGCGGCCGCTCTCTCCATCTGGGTCACCACGACCCAACTCCGATTGCGGCCCATCCGCTTGTCCTTCGTCCTGCCCTTTAAAAAAGCGAAGGAGGAAGCTTTAGCGCAAAACGGGCCGCCGCAGCCTCCTCCTCGATGCTCAATCAAGCATGTCCGCCGCCCCCGCGTCGGCGCCCTCATGGCCACCGAACTCCACCGGGACCCCGAAAAAACCTCCCACGAAATCGACCGCTTCCAAAACCTCGCCTGCGGTTACATCCTCGAAGGCTAAGCCAAAATATCCCCCAGCCCGCCTAATCCAAGCGGCGGTATAGCTGATACAAAAGCTATTCTCCCTCCCTTGTCCCGTACTCGATATTGACGCCCTTCATCTAAGCAAGGTTTCAAAGTCTCAGTCGACTAAGGTTAGCAGGTATAATTATGGCTATTGCTTTGTCTCGAAATATGTTGCGTACAAATCCCGCGCCATTGCAGCATATTGGCTGGATTTATATTGAGAAAAATTGAAGCTGGAAAGTTTGCCAAGGCTTCGCTTGTACCCAGCAAAGTCAGTGATCATGTTATTCTGGATTAAAAGCCTTAGACAAATAACCAACCCATTAATAATGCTTGTCGTCAGTATCCTCTCTTTACACTTTTTATCTGATGTCCAATGAGATGATGACATTGATGCTTTAACTGCACTCATGAATATGCATATCTGACCCGAACAGTAGTCAATATACTTCTCTAAAAGAGGGCGGTCGTCTTCTTTTAGTAAATCACTCTTTTCAGAGTCACTCCAGACGGAGTAAAAGCTGTCGTTGCCGCTAAGCTTGACGAGAGGTTTGAGGCCATAGCTGACAATAGACATTGTTTTTACTTTATCTTTCTCGAAAAAATATTCCTCAAAGCAACCTTCAAGAGGTGAGCGAGAATTCATTT
>NCCR01000382.1:0-5320 GCA_002279765.1 Verrucomicrobia bacterium 12-59-8
AAAGGCCGGTGAGTT
Organism: Verrucomicrobia bacterium 12-59-8; assembly: GCA_002279765.1. Next base: position 16 of record NCCR01000382.1, read on the forward strand.
CCTGCTCCAGGGTGTCGTGAAACTCGCGTGCGATGCGCTGGCGCTCATCGAGCGTGGCCTGCTGCACGATGCGGCTGCTCAAGGCGCTGATCTGCCGCCTTTGCGCGGCGATCCAGATAAAGGCGAGCAGAACGATGCCTGCGAGAATGCTGCTGGCGATGACGAGACGGCCTGCGGTCCAAAACGGGGCGGTGCTGAGGATGCGGATGTCATCGGGCGAACGCAGCAGGAGGGAGGCGCGCTCGGCCTGCGAGCGGAAGCCTTTGTCGGTGGATGATTCCACGAGGCAGATACCGGTAAGTTCGACGGCAGAACCGATTTCGAGATCCGGCACCTTCGGCTGAAGCAGGAAGGCGCGGAGTGGTGTGCCGCTGGAAGTGAGGCGAAGTTCGAAGCCGTCCACCGTGCGGAAGAAGTCATTGAGCACCGCAGGCGTAGTGAGGCGGACGAGATCGGCATCGTGCGAGCCCGCTTGAAATTCCCTGAGTGAAATCGCCGCTGCGGCAGGGGCTGCATCTGGCTTGGCGGCGAGGACGAGGGCATCGGCCAGCGAAGCGCTGAATCCGGCCATGGTGGGGAAGCCGATGATTTCGGCGTCATGACCGGGCGCGAGGGCGGCGGGGGTGGAAAGATGAATGGCGATGGAGGGTGTTTGCGGAGGATGGGGCGTGGCGTCCTGCGGTGTTTCGCGTGGCGGAGGTGGCGGGGTGGAGTCGCGCAAAAACACGCGGCCATCGGGGAAGGCGGCGAGCACGGTGCCGCGAATGCGGGCGCGATGGTGGGGCTCGTCTGCTGCGCCGAACTGCAGCAGTGTGACCACCGAGGTGATGGGCAACGATTCGAGCGCAGGGGCCGCCTGGGTGATGACGACATCATTCCAATCGGTGACGCGAATGTAGGGAAAGACGAGCTGGCGGCGGTCATTGATACCACCTGCGGCGAGGGCGGTGATGCGGAGGCGGGCATCGATGAGCGAAGGGGCGGATTCGAGCGGCGCATCCACGCGCACCTCCAGCACACGACTGCCGATGGCAAGGCGGAGCAGCGAGCGGTTTTCATCCAGCGGCGTCAGCGTTCGGCCGAGGCCTTCGACGATGACGCGTTGGTAATGGAAGCGGCCCGTGGCGAGATCATCGTAGCTGGCGGGGACAGCCGTGGGCGGCGCCTCATGGCCGAGGATTTGCAGCGTGGCGACATCGACACCGGGAAGATAAAGTCCGGCGATGGTGGTGCCTTGAATGCGCACGCGGTCACCCACATGGAGGTCATTGCGAGTGGGTTTGAAGTGCACATGCGTGCCAGCGGTTTCGTCTTGTACGAAGGCAGTGCCGCCGCTTTCGACGAAGCCGACGGTGGCGGTGAGGTCGACGGGGATTTTTTCCAGACTGCGTTCGTAGGGCAGGGTGCGGATGTCGATGGCGCGGGAGAGGGGGGCGCCTGCGGCGAATGACGAATGTAGAATGACGAATGTCGAAGAAATGACGAATGCAGAATGACGAATGTCGAATGGGGAAAGCTGAACGAAGAGCCATGCGAGCAGCGCCAGGCCGCGAGGTCTGGCATTCGTCATTCTGCATTCGTCATTCTGCATTTTAGTCGTCCGTTGGATCGATGCCGCGTTGGAGTTTGCGGACGAGATCCTTCACTTCATGGGCGCGGCGCATGTCTTTAAACTGCACTTCGATGCCGGCATTGGCGGCGGTGGAGAAGTCGATGGTGCCGAGGCCGAGGAGGCCTTTGAGGCCGGATTCGTACACGTCGATGCTGCGGATGTCGCAGATGCGCGCTTCTTTGGAGCTGCGACCGATGAGGCCCCAGATGAGCTCCACGCGCTCGCGTGTGACGATGTAGTCGTGTGAGTAGCGCGCGATGCCAACGGCGATGAGGGTGGAGGAGGCGCAGAGCAGGGCGATGATGGCGTATTCGAGCTGAATGACGAGCAGCAGTGCGCCCGCGATGGCGAGCAGCAGGCAGAGGATGAGCGCCTTGGTGTAGCCCAGCCAGGAAGGATGCGCATGATGCAGGATGACTTCGCCACTCGGTGAGTAGTTGCGGTTGTTATCTTTCTCTTCGGCTTCTTCCTCGGCGAGTTCTTCTTCGATTTCATCTTCCTCCTCGGCCTCGATTTCTTCGGGGATCTCGGAGTCGGGGCTGATCTCGCGATAGGCCGGGCGGGTGATGCGTGCCTGACCGCTGCTGGCGCTCGGGGGGCGCATGCCGCTGACGAGTTCGCCCACAGTATGGGTGAAGCCGGTGGCCTCATCGATGCACATCTCGCCACGGGCCAGGGAGCCACGGGCGACGAGGGTGTACAGATCTTCCTTGGACAGCGGTTCGCTGAAAGCCGGGTGCTGCTGGAGTGTGTAGCGGGCGGACATTGGGAAAGCCTGTTCGCGGCCACAAAAGCACAGGCGGATCAGGTCGGCGACCTTGACCAGGAGCAGTTCGCCTTTGGGCGTGCGGATGATCTCGCCGAGGAAGGGGGTGAGGCGGTCCATCTCTGCCACGGCGGAATGCACGAGGCTGGCGATGATGCGCGAATCATGGCGATTGGGCGGGAAAACATTGGTGACGCGAAACATCACCTGGCCGCTGTCCCATTCGAGCTCGAAATTGCCGAGGTTGAGGTCCTTGTTGGTGCGCATCAGCAGTTCGCACACGGGCAGGCGGTGGGTGGGCGGGACCTGCAGGGTGGAATTGGAGACGACGGTGATGATGTGTGTCTCGCCAAAAACCTGCACGTGCAGAGGGATCTTGGTGTGGTGGGCTTCAAAGTCGGCCTCGATGACGGAATGCTCGGCAACTTTGCGGTAGAGCCAGCCCATCTCCTTGAAGGTAGTCAGGACGGTGGCGTAAAGGGCGGACATGCGGCTGGATAAAAAACTGAGATCTGAAATCTGAGATTCCAGATGGTCGGGGCGGCCAGATTCGAACTGACGACTTCTTGCTCCCAAAGCAAGCGCTCTACCAGGCTGAGCTACGCCCCGAAGGTTGTTTCCCTCCTTCGAAACGAACTGACGACTTCTTGCTCCCAAAGCAAGCGCTCTACCAGGCTGAGCTACGCCCCGAAGGTTGTTTCCCTCCTTCGAAACCGAACGAGGGGTCGCGATAGTGCCGCAGGATGAGAAAGACGCAAGAGGAATGATGAATGAATCACCTTCTGGAAGCATTCAGCGACATGGTTCGGCTGAAATTGCCGAGGAGTTCGCGCTCCCACCATTCGCCGGAGACTTTGCGCACTTCGGGTCGGGTGAAGTGGTAGCGGTAGAGTTTGGCGCGGATGTGGGTGATTTTTTCGACGGGGAAGGGGGGCGGCTCCAGCAGATCCCACACGGGCTGCTTGTGCTGGAGGAGGGCGGTGCAGAACTGGCCGAACCAGTGCATGGGGGATGCAGGGTTGGCATCGCGCTGCGGATCGTAGTTGGGATAGAGGGCGGCAAACCACATCTGCCAGTCGAGGCGGGGCTGATGCGGGGCGATGAAGGATGGGCGGCGTTTTGGATCGCCGGGCTTGTACTTGAATTCGAGGGGTAGGAAGAGCGCGCCGTCGTCGCTGACTTCGAGGACGATTTCGGGGCGCTCTTCGGTCATGTCTTGGAAGAGGCCATAAGCATTGAAGCTGCGGGTGTAGGCGATGGGGCGGTCGAGCTTTCCGTGCAGCGCGGCGGGCAGCATTGGCTTGAGGTTGCGGATGCGGCTGGGGAGGAAGGAGTCTGCGGCGAGCAGGGTGAAGAGGAGCACGGGCAGGACGGCGGCGAGAGCGGGCCATTGGGTCCAGCGTTTGAAGGAGGTGCGTGGGGACTCGGAGTCGATGCGCAGCCAGTTGCGGATGCGTTTGAGAAACCAGCGGTCATCGAGAAGCGTGATGGCGAGCGCGGCGGTGAGGAGGTCGAAGAAATTGTAGTTCCCTGTGGCGGAGATCATCGCCATGAGGACGAGGAAGCCGAGAGCGGCGGCGAGGCGGCCCCAGCGGCCGAGGAAAATGGCGAAGGGCAGGCCGAGTTCGATGCCATACATGATCCAGCAGCTCGTCACGTGGAACCAGCGCGGCGCGTTGTGGGCGAACCAGGAGAGGCCGTTTGGCAGCGGCTGCGTTTCGTAGTGGTAGAGCAGCGCCGTCATGTCCTGCCACGGGAGGTCGCCGCCGCCGAGCTTCACGTAGCCGGAGAGAAACATGAGGCGGAAGAGGAGCCAGTGGAGGAGGAAGATGGAGCCGCGAGGCGGTTCGGTGGGATTGCGCCATGACCACAGGCGCCAGGGTGCGATGAAGAGGGCGAGGAGTCCGGTTTCGAGAAGCAGGGCGTCCCACTGGTAGCCCATGAAGATCTCGCCCGTGGTGGCGAAGGAGAGGTAGCCAAACCACAGCAGCGCCAGCAGCGGGCCCTGCGCGACGCCGACCATGACGAGCACGGCCAGCACGCAGCAGGTGATCAGGACCCCGTGGGCAAAGGCATCGCTGTAGTGCCAGTGAAACACGCTGGGGACCTGCCAGAAGAGCGTCTCGTGCTCGCGTGCTTCATAGGCGTGGACGTTTTCGAGGAGTGTCTTCGCGGGGAGGATGCCGTTCTCGCCGACGAGGCCGTCGTACTGCAGGCCCCAAGAGATGAAGGCGATGAGGTAGATTCCGGCGAGGAGGCGTGGGAAGAGCCAGCGGACGACGGTGTAGCGTCCGCGATGGGATTCGAGCCAGGGGAGGGGATTGGCCATTGGAAAGGGGCGGTCAGGCAAAAACAGTATCAGACCCACCACCGCCAGCAACCACGAGACCGCGCCGCGAACAAGTCACCATGGTTGATCTTTAAAAAGTTTGCGCGACTCATCTTCGGCCGGGCATGGTGCGCGATGCAGCATCGTTTTCTTGTCCTGGCCCTCATGCTCGGCTCCTGTGCGGGTATGCCAGACGCCGTGATGCTGCCAGATGAGATCAGCGCCATTCTACCCCCGAATTGCAAACAGGTGCTCTACTTGACTGCGGCGGATGCCCAGGCCACCTCGGCAGAAGTCAAGATGCTCGAACGCAGTGAGGGGAACAACTGGCACGCGGTCAGCGCGGTCCTTCCCGCCCGCATCGGTCGCAACGGCATGGCGTGGGGGCATGGTGAATTTGGGCTCACTGCTCCTGCCGGGTGGCGCATCAAGGGGGAAGGGGATGGCTGTGCACCTGCGGGTGTCTTCCGTATCACTCAGGCCTTTGGTGATGCTGGGCGGCCGGATTGGATGAAGCTGCCCTACATTCACTGCACGGCACATCATTGGGGCATCGATGACGTTCGCTCCCGCCACTACAACCAGATCGTGGATGACC
>NCCR01000382.1:5328-8086 GCA_002279765.1 Verrucomicrobia bacterium 12-59-8
GTGGGCTGTTACAAGCTGGGCGCAGAGATCGCCCACAATCCCCGCCACCAGCCCGGCCTTGGCTCCTGCATCTTTCTCCATATCTGGCAGGGCGAAAACATTCCCACCGCCGGCTGCACGGCGCTGTCCGAGGCGAATCTCCGCAAGATCCTGGCATGGCTCGATCCCGCCGCGCACCCATGCCTCGTCCAGCTTGTGCAGAAGCTCTGAAAGTGCCACGGCCACCTTCCTTCTCACGCCGCCATCGGCTGAGAAAGGCTCTCCCCGATGTCACGCAGCACGGCTTCCAATTCGGCCACCTTGAAGGGTTTGACCAAGTGGGCGTGAAATCCTGCGTCCTGACTTCGTCTGAGGTCTTCGGCACAGCCGTAGCCGCTCATCGCGACGGCGGGAATGGCAGAGGCGGAACGAATCTCGCGCAGGAGCTCCCAGCCATCTCCGTCAGGAAGTCCGATGTCTGAAATCAGCACGTTGGCATGGGTGGTGGGAAACGCGGCCCGGGCTTCCGCCACAGAGCCCGCCGTGGTCACGGTGTGCCCCCGCCGTTCCAAGGACATGCGCAGCAGCCGGTTGGTGTCTTTATGGTCTTCCACCAGGAGGATGGTCAGAGGATGTCTGGCGCGTGTGAGCATGGGCTGAGTGGGGTCCAAAAATGGATCGAAGGCCGTTCCGTTTTTCGGCGTGTTATTCTCTCCCCAGGGGCAGTTTAATGCTGAAGGTGCAGCCTTGCCCAAGCCCTTTGTTTGTGGCGGTTAGAGTTCCTGCGTGAGCTTCGACGATTGCCCGGCTGATGGCCAGTCCCAGCCCCAAGCCGCCGTACTGGCGTGATGCCGGTCGCGGGCCTTGCTCAAAGGGTTGAAAAACCCGCTGCAGTGTTGCTTCATCCATCCCTGCACCATGATCGATCACGTCAATGACGAGGCCGTCGGGGACATCGCGAGTGGCTACCGTGAGGGTTCCTTTCTCCGGCGTGAATTTGCAGGCGTTCTGAAATAGATTCCACAAGGCCTGCTCCAGCCTGACGAAGTCGCCATGGCAGCGGCTTTTCCTGGCATTCAGTCGCAGGTCAAATGTCTGCTTTTTAGCCTGCGCATCCTGCTGGCAGATCTGCGCGGCCTGCCGGATCGCATCGTGCACATCGCCATCGGTTTTGATGAGTGCCAGCTTGCCATGAGCAATGCGCGTCACATCCAGCAGGTCGTCAATCAACCTCTTCTCGATTTCGACATTGCGTTCGATGGTTCGCAGCACGTCCAGATTGGGTTCGGAAAGTTCATTGGACTCCTCAATCATCTCCAAAGCCATCAGCACCGGCGCCAGCGGCGTGCGCAGTTCGTGGGAGAGGATGGCCAGGAAATCATCCTTCGCTTTGGAGGCGGTTTTGGCTTCCTCATGGGCCGCCTCGGTTTCCGCCAGGCTTTGCGCCAGCTTTCTCTCCGCACGGGCACGCTCCACGGCCGCCCAGATGCGTTCGGCGACATCCCGAATGATGGAAAGCTCCGCCGAGGTCCATTCGTGCGGCTGACGGTAGTGCACAAACAGCACGGCCAGCAGCACGCCGCCCTTCACAAGAGGCACGTTCACCAAGGCTCCGATCTGCATCTCCGCATAGCTCTTTTTCTCCGCATCGATGAGCGAGGTGTCTGCCGCGATGTCGTCCCGCACCACGGGGTCCGCCGCGCGGAATTTTTGCAGCATTTCACTGCCGCATGCATGCGTGTAGCTGCCTTCGATGTCTTTGACCCCCTGGGTGTAGTTCCAGGTGATGGCCACGGATTTCCCATCTTCATGGGTCTCCGCATAGCCGACGCGGCCCGCACCCAGGTGCTGGCCAAGCACACGCGCCGCCAGGAGCTGCACCTTGGCCGGATCACCCTCGTCCCGCAGCACGTCGCTGAGTTTGAGGAGGAATGCATGGCGCGCTTCGCTTTCCCGCAGGGCCTCTTCGGAGCGCTTGCGTTCAATCAGATCCGCCGCCTGCCGGGCCAGCACATCGAAAAGGCGCAGATCACGCTCCGCAGGCTCATGCGGATGTTTCCAATGCGTGGAAAGCAGGCCGACGAGAGCGCCCGAGCGCGACATCAAAGGAGTGGCCTGCAGCGCCTGAATGCCGAGGGCGTTCAAAAATTCGATCTCCTTCGGGCCCAGGGGGTGGGAGGCTTTCGCCACATCTGCAACAACGACTCTCTGCACATTGGCGAAGTGTGCTCCGCTCTTTTTCGCATCGACATCAATCCCCTCCATATAAGCTGCGGCCTCTGGGGAGAAGCCTTTGAAGGCCAGCAGGCGCATCTGATTTTTTTTGCGATCCAAAATCCGCAGGCTCGCCATGTCGGAGCGCATCACGGCCGCGGCCATGCCGGCCACGTTTGCCTCGTGGTAGGCGTCAGATTCGTAAGGCGGCCAGCAATCGAGGCTGCCCCAGGTTCCCTGTTCGTTTTGCAGGTCGAACATCAACGTCAGCGCCTGCTCGGTTTCAGGCGACAACGAGCCCGCCACGTGAGCATCCCACTCGGCCAATCCCGCCGCCAGATAGATGACCTGCGCCGGTCGAGTTCCCTGCTTCAGCTTGCGGCGATCTTCTTTCTGCAACGTCGCCAAGGTTTCGACGAAGAACTGACGCGTCGTCTCGGTTGGCTTTCCTAGCGTCCGGCTGAGAGCCGGGCGGGCGGTCATGTAGGTCCCGTTGGTATGGCAACTGATGCACTTCCGCTGACCGTTCCAGGCCAGCGTCCCTTGTTCGAGATACTCCACCGCC
>NCCR01000008.1 GCA_002279765.1 Verrucomicrobia bacterium 12-59-8
TCCATCCTCACTCTCATCAGTGGTTATGGAATTTTGTACAGCAGTTTCTTCGCCCCTGAATCTCCATGCTCAGTTGCTCATTTCATGCGTATGCCCTGGGGGGACGTGGATTTGACGATGGTTGACGGTTGTTTCCAGAAGAGCGGGAAGGTGTGGAAGGCGACAACCAGTGGTTCGTGGCCGGTGAGTCACGTCTGAAGGACAAAAAGGGACGAAAGTGACCGAAAGGACGAGATTTTCAGCGAAAACTCCAGCTTGGCGCGGGGCGTTCTTTGTGAAAGCTTGCCTGCCCATCTTATGAAATCGAGTCTTGTCTGTTTGTTTGCCCTTGCCGCTGTGTCTTTGCAGGCGGCGGAGGATTTGTCGAAACCCATCGAAGCTCTGCGTGCGGTGGGCAAAGAAGGCCAGGGAAATGAGGCGGCGGGGAAGGCGTGGCAAGAGATTGTGAAGGCGGACCCGGCTGCTCTGCCGGAGGTGCTGAAGGGCATGAACGGGGCGAATCCGCTGGCGGAAAACTGGCTGCGGGCGGCGGTGGGCGTGATCGCGGATGAGGCGCTGAAGGCGAAGAAGCTGCCGGTGGCGGCGCTGGTGACGTTTTTGAAGAATACTCAAAACAGCCCTGGAGCGCGGGTGGTGGCGTTTGATCTGATCCACCGGGCAGATGAGAAGCTGGCGGAAGAATTGACGCCGACGCTGCTGGAAGACCCGAGCTCGGACCTGCGGCGGCATCCGGTGGCGAAGCTGATCGATGCAGGTGATGCGGCGTTGGAGAAGACGGACAACGCGGCGGCGATCGTGGCTTACGGAAAGGGATTGGGCGGGGCGCGGGATGAGGACCAGATCAAGGTGCTGGCGAAGAAGCTGCGGGATTTGGGCCAGAAGGTGGACCTGCCGAAGCATTTTGGATTTTTGATGAGCTGGAAGATGATCGCGCCGTTCAGCAACGCGGATCGCGCAGGATTCGACACAGTGTATCCGCCGGAGAAGGAGCTGAAGTTTGATGCGAGTTACGAAGGAAAAACCAAGGAGGCGAAGTGGGTGGACTTCACGAGCGCCGATGAGTATGGTAAGATCGACTTCAACAAGCCCTTCGGGATGGAGAAGAGCGTGGTGGGCTATGCGGCGACGGATTTTTTCAGCACGGAGGATCGTCCGGCGGAGATCCGCATCGGCTGCAAGGACGGCTGGAAGGTGTGGCTGAACGGCGAGCTGCTCTTCGCGCGTGATGAATACCACCGTGGCGCGAAGCTGGATCAGTACAAGCTGCCGTGCCAGCTCAAGAAGGGCAAGAACACGATCCTGGTGAAGTGCTGCCAGAACGAGCAGACGGAGCAGTGGACGGTGGAGTGGGAATTCCAACTGCGCGTGTGCGATGCGACGGGGACGGCGATCCTGGCAGCGAAGTAATTTTTTAACCTGAAGATGACCATGAAGACGATTTCGATGTGTTTGATGATGTGCCTGACGGCGGGCGTGCTGCGTGCGGACTGGCTGCAGTTTCGCGGGCCGAATGCGGCGGCGGTATCGACGGAGGGGAAGGTGCCGGGGGATGATCTGAAAATTGCGTGGACGGCGGATCTGCCGGGGCGTGGGCTTTCGGCACCGATTGTGGTGGGAGAGCGGGTGTTTGTGACGTGCTCGAGCGGGCCGGGGCAGGAGACGCTGCATGTATTTTGCTTCAATGCGGCGGATGGCTCGAAGCGCTGGGAGCGTGCGATGCGCTCGACGGGACGCACGATGACGCACAACAAGACCTGCGTGGCGGCGAATACGCCGTGCAGCGACGGGGACCGGGTGTTTGCGCTGTTCTCTTCGAACGATTTGTTTGCCTTTGATCTCGATGGGAATCTGCTGTGGCTGCGCGGGCTGACGTTTGATTACCCGAATGCGAGCAACAGCCTGGGGATGTCGCAGTCGCCAGTGGTGATGGACGGGACGCTGGTGGTGCAGAGCGAGAATGACAGCGAATCCTTCGCGGCGGGACTGGATGTGGCCACGGGGCGCAACAAGTGGAAGCTGGAGCGGCCGAAGGCTGCGAACTGGACGAGCGCGACGGTGTGGAAGAACACGGTGGCCCTGCAGTCGAGCGCGGGCATCCTGGCGGTGGACCCGGCGACGGGAAAGACGGTGTGGGATTACAGCGATGGAGCTAGCACGATCCCATCGAGCGTGGGCGCGGGTGAGACGCTGTATGCGGTGTCTCACGGGATCACGGCGCTGGCGCCGGAGAAGGGCTCGGTGACGCAGCTGTGGCGCAATGAGAAACTGAACTCAGGCACGGCGAGTCCGGTGGTGCTGGGTGACTCCCTGTATGTGGTGAATGGCGCAGGCGTGCTGATCAAAGCGAGCCTCAAGAATGGGGACGAGGCATGGAAGCTGCGGATGAAGGGACCTTTCAGCGGCTCGCCGGTGGCGGCTGGCAAGCGCATCTACATCGTGAATGAGCGCGGTATTTTCCAGGTGATCGATCCCGAGGCGCCAGAGGGCAAGGTGCTGCAGGAGATGGAACTGAAGGAAACCGTCCTCACGACGCCCGCGATCTCCGGTGGGGCCCTCTATGTGCGCAGCGATGCGAAACTGTGGAAGCTGCAATAATGGGGACAACTAACGAACCCGCCCAAGAGCCGGAGGAGCTGGACGCTGCGATCGCCACCGAGGTGGAGCAGGAGACCTCGCGTGCGCTGGGCAAGGAGACGCGCCAGGTGCTGTTTGCGGTGATGCTGGTGGCCGCCTTCATGGCGCTGGCACACTTCACCCCGCTGAAGGCATGGATCACGAATGTGCAGATCTGGAAGGACATGGTGCATGAGTTTGGCTGGGGAGCCCACGCGATCTTCATGGCCGCGTGCGCTGGAACCGTGATGCTGGGCGTGCCGCGCCTGCCTTTGTGCGCCGCCGCAGGGCTGGTTTTTGGTTTTGGTGAGGGGCTGGTGCTCTCGCTGGTCGCATCGACCCTGGGATCGTATGGAGCCTTTGTGCTGTCGCGTCATGGCTTCCGCCGCGCGGCCGAATCGAGGGCAGAGAAATGGCCGTGGCTCAAGAAACTGCTGAAAAAGCCGTCCATCCTGCGGGTGTTCTGGGTGCGGCAGCTCATGGTGCCCGGGCTGGTCCTAAACGTCCTGCTGGGCATGACGCCCGTGAAGCACAGCCGTTTCCTGCTTGGCACGCTGCTGGGCTACCTGCCGCTGAATGTGGCGTTCAGCCTAGTGGGCAGCGGACTGGGCAAAGGCAGCCTAGCGACCACCTTGACGCAACTGCTCGCCGCCATGGCGGTGATCAACATTGCCGCCTGGCTGGTGTATCGAGTGATGAAAAAGCAGAAGCAGAACGGCTGAAGCAGCGGGCTCAATGCATGGCGTGCCAGGACAGCGAGTGATGTTCCGCATCCTCCGCGTCGGTCTGCTGCGCAGCCGCCACGATGGCGGTCAGGCCAATGAGCACCGCCGCAGGAAAGATGAGGATCAGCAGCGGCAACAGCATGACGAAGGCCAGCGGAGCAAGCACGAGGCTCAGCGCGATCGTCTCCCAGCCAAACTGCTTCAGCTTGAGACCGACAGGGGGCACGCCAGGCTGGCCGCTTTTGACAAAGACATGCTCCTGGCGCAGCCAGACGAGCAGGGGGCGCAGTGCCTGACGGAAAGGCCGTAGGAAGGTGGCCTGCATCCGGCGGAACTGCCAGACGCGGTGGAGATTGCGGGTGACGAAACGCGCTTCGGCGTTGTGGGCAGTGGCGGCTTGCTGAAACGAGGCCGCCTGCCCTCGTTGAGGTGCAGGGATCGTGTTCATAGGTTGGATGGTTGTGACTGAATACGAACCACCCACCTTCATTCTGACACAAAGTCTCTAGATCTCACCCAGCCCTACCATGCATGGAGCAGGCCCGGCAGCCGGCGCACAGGTCACAACTGACCGTGTGGGGGTTCTCCAAGCACTTGGGGCAATGGACGCAGAGCATGCAAAACGGGCGCTGCGTGCCAACCACGCCGGGAGTGCAGGGAAATCTTTTGGCAGCACTGCTGGATACTGTACACGCGCTCGATGAGCGCGCCTGGATGGATTCCAAAACATCAGTTTTCATGAGTGCGGGGAGTGAGCGAGTCCACGCATCGAACGGAACCAAAAAACTCGCTATTGGCAGACCTGCCAATACGTGAACTTTTTTTCAGTCGCGTTGCACTTCCTCTCCTGCTGCGCAGAATCCACCCATGCCAGTGATTGCCGGGACGAGGGACCAACCAGCCTGTTTGAAATGGAGTGGCGGCGTGCATATGCTCGTGGGCCCCTGTTTCATCGGGCGTCGTTCAGACAACGACATTCCCATCAGCAATGTCCAGGCTTCGCGGCGCCACGCGGTGCTGATGCATTTGAATGACGACTGGTGGATCAATGACCTGGGCAGCCGTAACGGCGTCATCGTCAACGGCCTGCGCCTGAGCTGCGCCCGCCGACTGCGGAACGCGGATGAAATCCGCATCGCCAATCAACGGCTGACCTTCTACAATACGACGCAGCCCGCTCCGCAACATAGCTCCATCATGGGCAAGATCACGGAACTTGCGCCGCAGATCTTGAGCGATGCGCCGCACTCTTCGGCAGCCTGCGAACTGCTCATCGTCACGGAACAGGGGGAGATTCTGGAAGGTGACAAAGCGGCCCACTGGTTTTTTGGCAAATCTTTGGAACGCGCGCCCGGTGCCCCGCATTACTTTCTGCCACCGCAAGTCCGCCAGTGGCTGCAACAACTGGCCGACCAAAATGAGAACATCTTTCCGCCACTGGAAATGGAACAGGAAGGGCACCGCATCGTGCTGTCGCTCGCGCGTTCCAAGGATGCCCGCTTCTATCTGCTGGGCCGGGTGGAATCCTTGCAGGTTTCCATCGAACGTCTGCAGGGCCTCGGCCTGACGGAACGTGAGGCTGAGGTCATGCACTGGGTGTGCGAGGGCAAGAACAACCCCGAAATCGCCCAGATTCTTGACGTTACGCTGCACACGGTGAACCGGCACAACGAGCACATTTTCAAAAAGCTCGCGGTGGACAACCGGCACAAGGCCATCAAGACCGTGAAAGAGCGCCTGGGGTTGTGAGACAGATCGCTTGATCTGCCTCAACACCATGAGCATGGCGCTCGTTTACTTCAGCACTGGAGTCAGGACCATGTTGCGGTAGTCCACGTTGGTGTGGTCGCCCTGCAAGTAGATGGGGCCGGGCTTGAATTCGTCGCTGCTCATGGCACCACCGGTGCAGCCGAGCACGGGGGCGTTGTCGATGATGGTCTTGCCATTGAGGATCACGGTGAGGTGGCGATCCACCAAGGTGATGTCGAGGGTCTGCCATTCGCCAATCGGCTTTTCGGCTGCCACACTCGGGGTGATGCGGCTGTAGAGCGCGCCCATGTGGTGTGAATCAAGCGGCTGGCCGAAGCTCTCCATGACCTGTACTTCATAAATGCCGCGCAGGTAGATGCCGCTGTTGCTGCCTTCCTGCGTGCGCACTTCGGCCTTCAGATTGAAGTCTTCGAACTCAGCATCCGTGCGCAGATTGCCAAAGTGCTTGTCCTTGGCCTTCACCACGCGGTTCTCAAGCACGCCATCGACGACGCTCCAGCCGTTATCGACGCCTTCTTTCAGCAAACGCCAGCCGGTGAGGTCTTTGCCGTTCAAGAGCTGGATGGGATCGCCGAACTTCACCTTGGAGAGGTCCGGGGCCGACGGCACATCCGCGATGCGCTTGCCGGCGAACTCCTGGGCCTGCCCCATGTCTTTGCCCGCTGCATTTTTCTTGGAGGCGGTGAGCTTCAAAACTTCGCCTTCGGTTTTCGCGGTGATCGTTTCGATGGCCGCCAGCTTGCCTTCCTTGTTCTTCTGCTCGCGCGTCACGATCAAGGTGTCGCCATCGAGCTTGGTGCTGGTGGTCGGCACCACGCTGCCGCCGCCCCAGAGGACGCTGGAGCTGAGAGCACCGTCTTTTTCGTCCACCCCGAGCCAGCCTGCGCCACCGCCAGGAATGGTGAGCGCCCAGCGGCCGATGAAGGGATTGTCGGCAGCATTCAGAAGGGTGCCGAGACTGAACACGGCGGCGATGGAGAGAGGGCGAAGCGAGAGCAACATAAGTGAGCGGGTTGGAGGATTGAGATGGGCGTGAACTAACGCGATTATTTGCGCTGATCCTTCACACAGTCGGGATCGGCGGGTGTTGCGGAGCCGGTTTGATCGACCGGGTGATTGAAGAGGTACTGCCAGACGGCTTCGTGGATGTATTTACCATCCTTGTCCTTCACCGCCGCGCCACCGGGGGTCACGGAGCTGTGCGCACGTTTGTCGTCGCCTTTCACATCGGCATGGGTGATGAGACGGCGGGTGTTTTGAAACGGTGGAGCGCTAATATCGACATCCACAATGGGTCCGAATTGATTCAAGCCCATCATCTCCCAGGAGCGGCAGTAGTGGTCGGCAGACCAGCCGCCGTCCAGAACGTGGCTGAAGCCGAAGATGCGGTTGGCGGGTGTCGCGGAGGGAAGAGACTGCCAGCTTTCGTAGTTGTCGCGCGGGCCGCAGAAGCAGACGACGCGATCCACCTTCTGATGCTTGGCGAAGCGGGCGGAAGTCGTGGCACCATGCGATGCGCCTGAGACGATCACCTTGTCCCAGCGCAGGCCTTTGCCGTCTACGGTGATGAACTGGCCCCACTTGCCTTCGGGATGCTCCTTGGCGAGCCACCTCACAAACTGAAACGAGCGCTCCATCATGCCATCTGGCTGCGGAATGCTGACGAGGTCGCTGTGATCTTCGCCGGTTGAGGCTTCGAGGCGGATGTCGCCGAGTGTTTTGCCGTCATTAAGTCGGGCCGGAGGGATGAGACCGAACCACTTGTTGGCGTAGTGTACCTGGATGGCGTGCAGGCCGTAGCTGTTCAGGCGCTCGAACAATGGCGCGCTGTGGCCCATGAGCCAGATCACCAGCTTGCCCTGGGACTTGACGCTCGTATCGACACTCGCGTTCTGGAGGTCCTGAGGCTTGCCCTTCTTGTCGGTGAAGACGAAGTCGATTTCCGGATGCTCTTTGGCACGCGGGTCGATTTCGCTGGCGCGTTTTGAGATGGTGGGTGCGGCATTGAGGCCGACGGACAAGGCCAGCAGGCAGGTGAGGATGGTCTTCTTCATGGTTGGTTCTAACGGTTTATCAGGAATTTCGATGCAACGAATCCGGAGGGGCCAGGAATGGCCCTGTTACGATTCAAAGCGAAGATCAGCGGAGTAGGAGCCCACGCTGCGGAGTGTCGCGCCATCGGTACACGTTTGATTGAGGGCCTTCTGCACGCGCGGATCGGCGGTGGAGCCTTCGATCTCGATGTAGAAGCGGTACTTGTTCGGCTGGCCGCGGATCGGGCGAGATTCGAGACGCTTCATGTTGATGTCGTTCTCGCTCAGGGGCGTGAGGAAACGGCAGAGGCTGCCGGAGCGGTCTGGCAGCTCGACGACGAGCGCGGTGCGGTTATGCTCAAGCGATGGCGTGTTCGCGGCATGCCCGATGAGATAGAACTGCGTGATGTTTGGCACCTCGCCTGCAATCGGGAAATGCAGCACCTGCAGGCCATGCAGCTCGGCGTTTTGACGCGGACCGATGGCGGCGGCTCCGGGTGTGGCGACGGCTTTTTCCGCTGCTTTCGCCGTGCTCGGTTCCACCACGCGCTTCACATCGGGGTAATGGGCCTTGAGCCAGTCATCGCCGTGATAGAAGGGCATGGCATGAGAATGGATGGAGGTGATGGACTCCCCTTCCCTGCCGAGGAGGGCGAGTTTCACATCCAGCGTGAGTTCTTCGAGAATGTACAGCTTGCTGCGGGTGTCCACCAGGCGGTCCACGGTGTCGATGATGAAGCCGCCGGAGGAATTTTCGATGGGCACGATGCCGAGCGCGTCTGGGTTCGTGGCGAGGAAATCAAACACATCGCCCACGTTGTCGCGCAGGCTGACCGCCACGCCGGGAAAACGCATCTGCGTGATCAGATGCGAAAAACTGCCCTCGGGACCGAGGCAGGCGATGGTTGGCGGTGGATTCATGCGAGCCTTGCATGCTGCGCTGCTGACGCCCACGGTCAAGAACACCGCGCTGGATTTAATCGTGCCCTCGCGTTCCTTTCGGCATGCGCCGCCGCTGGAAAACCATCCTCATCACCCTGCTTGTGCTGGCGGCAGGCGGATGGTGGGGGGTGCCCTGGGTGATGCCCTTGCCGGAGGCTCTTTTGCAGCCGCCGCCATCATCCACGCTTTATCTTGCCCGCGACGGGACGCCGCTGCGGCATTTGCTGAACGAGGATGGCACGCGCTCCGCACCGCCGGTGTCCTATGCGGAGATTCCGCCTACTCTGGTGCATGCGGTGCTGGCGGCGGAGGATAAACGCTTCTTCTCGCATGGTGGCATTGATTTGATGGCCGTGGCACGTGCGGGATGGGACAATGCAAGCAACGGACACATTGCTTCCGGTGCTTCGACGATTCATCAGCAGCTTATTAAAAACACCACGCCGCAAGCGGGCAGGCGGACACTTTGGGTCAAGATCGTCGAAGCGTTGCGCGCGCGCCGTCTGGCGATGAGTTGGAGACAAGAGGAGGTGCTGGCGGCGTATGCGAACCGTGTTTCTTTTGGCAATCTCATGACTGGGGTCGCCACGGCTGCGTCCGGCTATTTCCACAAACCGCTGGGTGATCTCACGCCTGCGGAATGTGCGCTGCTGGCGGCACTGCCGCAGTCTCCGTCGCGACTGAATCCGTTTCGCCATCTGGAGAGGGTGCTGCCGCGCCAGCGCCGCATTCTGGATAAGATGCACGAACTTCACTGGCTGGATGACGAGCAGCATCGTGTGGCATTGAGCCAGAAGATCGTGCTTCAACGCTTTAGCGGCGGGTTTGAGGCTCCGCATGCGATGGAGATGCTGCGCGGAGCGGAGCGAGGTAGTACGATTCACACCACTCTCCATGCGACGCTGCAGCAGCAGGTTGAAACGATTGTCGCGCAGCGGTTGGAGTCGCTTAAAGGACGCCATGTCACGCATGCGGCGGTGGTGGTGATTGAGAATGCCACTGGTGCCGTGCTCGCGCTGGCGGGTTCGCGCGATTTCTTTGCGCAGGATGGAGGGCAGCTCAATGGGGCCTGGGCGGCGCATTCGCCGGGATCGGCGATGAAGTCGTTTACGTACCTGCTCGCTTTTGAGCGTGGGGCCACGCCTGCGAGTATTGTTGCGGATCTGCCCATTGAGTTTGCGACGACTTCAGGGACTTATCGGCCTGAGAATTTTTCGCTGCGGAGCTATGGGCCGATGACGTATCGCTACGCGCTCGGCAATTCGCTCAACATCTCTGCGGTGCGTGTCTTGGATTCCATTGGCGGTGCTGAAACGCTGCTGCCGAAGCTGCGGGAACTCGGCATGAGTACGCTCACGGAAGATGCTGCGCACTACGGACTCGGCCTGACCATTGGCAACGCCTCGGTGCGTCTCATCGAACTTGCGAATGCTTATGCGTGCCTCGCGCGTCTGGGCCGGTACAAGCCATGGTCGTTGCTGCAGGATGATCGTGCTGCTGAAGAGCGGCGGCTTCTGGGGGAGAACGAGAGCTGGCTCATCGCTGATATTCTCAGAGACAACCAGGCGCGTGAGATGGCGTTTGGGAGCTGGTCTGTGCTGCGTTTGCCGTTCAGGTGCGCTGTCAAAACTGGGACGAGTTCCACCTTTCGTGACAACTGGACGCTGGGCTACACGCCTGAGTTCACCGTGGGCGTTTGGGTGGGCAATTTTGACAACACACCGATGCAGGATGTCAGTGGAGTCACGGGTGCGGGGCCGATCTTCCGCGATGTGATGCTGCACCTGCATGAGAAACATCCCGCGACGTGGTTTGCGATGCCGAAGGACATTGTGCGTGCGCGCATTGATCCGCGCACCGGCAAACGCCTCACGCCACAGACGCCGCCTGCGCGTGTGAGCCGCGAGGAGTTTTTCATCGCAGACAAGCTTCCCGCTGTGGCGCAGGCTGGTGATTATGATGTGCGGGGCCGCGCAATTTTGCCGCGTGAATATGCTGGCTGGGTTGCGAGTGGTGCCAACTGGCTTGGTGATCTTGTCACGACTGTGGAGAAAGAGGACAGACCGGTACTGCGCATCACGAATCCGATTCCTGGGACGGTGGTGATTCTTGATCCTGACATTCGAAACCATGGCAGCCGTCTGCTGCTAGAAGCTGCGGGAGCGAATCAACCGCGCTGGAGTTGCAAGAGCCTCGAATTGCGCAGTGAAGGCATTCATACTTTCGCCGTACTCAAACCTGGGAGGCATGAGATTGAGGTGAGGGATGGGACGAGCGGACTGAGTGCGAAGACGTTTGTGATTGTGCAGGAAGAGTGATGCAAGACGGGACTCCTCACACCACAACCAGAACGATGGCGCTCATCATGAGCAGCGCACCAGCCATACGCCAGCGCATGACCTTGGGGCCGAGGTGCTGCTCGGCGTTCATGAACCAGTGGCCGATCATCCAGACGAGCACGACGCTCAGGAGGCCGCGTGAGGCATAGACGATATTGGCGGAGGTGGCCTTGCCATAGACGGCGACGGTGCTGACGAAAATGATGCTCTGGGCACCCAGCAGGACCGCACCTCCAACGAGCCAAGGCCAAGCCTGGACGCGGATAGCACTCAGGGGTGCGGAGAAGCGGAAGATGAGGCCGAAGGAGAGCAGGGCATTGATCCAGAAAATGCAGGGCAGCAGGCGGCCGACGCCCCAGTAGGGACCCCACTTCTGCACCAGCACATCAAAGATGGCGAAGGCCACGGCACCGATGCCACCTGCGACGAAGGTGATCAGCAGATGACGTGGCGGCTGACCGGCATCTTTGCGATTTAGGAAGGTGATACCCAGCACACTCAGAAAGGCGGCGATCCAGAGCTTCACCCCCACGGCTTCGCCAATGAGGAGCGGGGTGAAGAAGGCGACGAGGATGACTTTCAGCCCAAACACGGGCACAGCGACGGAGACGTCCCCTTTCTCCAGCGCTAGAAACTGCGCGATCTGGCCGACGAAGAGGCACATGGCGATCACGCCGGGCTGCCACAGATCGACTATTTCCACTGGCGGCCCGCCGAGCAGCCAGAGGAAGGAAAACAGGCCCGCGACGATCAAATTTGCGACAAAAGTGGTGCGCCACAGGCCGACGCCGAGATCGCTGGAGCGTTTCAGCACGAGCGCCCCAAAGGCATACAGGAGGGCGGCAATGAGCGGGAAAAGCGTGGTGGCGAAGGCAGGAGACACCTGTGCCATTAACACGCGTGCGCAGGGTAGCAAGCACGAGGAATTTCGTCACCATCAGCCGTCACTTGCCACGCGCAGCAGGCTCGCTAAGCAGAGAATCCCTCCCATTAAATTTCCATGACCGCCCCTTTCCCCGAACAATCCGTCGCCGTGCTCTTCAGTGGTGGTGACTCGCCAGGCATGAATGCTTTTCTGCGCGCCATCGTACGCCTGGGCCTGAACCGTGAAAAAATCGCCGTGCTCGGCATTCGCGACGGTTACCGCGGCCTGGTCCGTACCGCCCGTGCCGTCAATGACGATGCGGAAGCCCTGGTGCGACTGAAAAATGACATTGCCACACACACCGGCCGCGCAGGGCTGATCTCCGAGCAACTGCACGTCATCCAGATGGACCACGCCAGCGTGAGCGGTATCATGGGCAAAGGCGGCACCATCCTGGGCTCCGCGCGCTGCCTAGAGTTCCACGATAAAAAAGTGCGTGAGAGCGTCCTCAAACTCCTCAAGAACCTCAACGTGCGCGCTTTGGTCGTTGTCGGCGGGGATGGCTCGCTCACGGGTGCCCGGCTGCTGGCGGAAGAAAGCGACCTGCGAGTCATTGGCATTCCTGCCACCATCGACAACGATCTTCAGTTTACTGACATGGCGCTGGGAGTTGATACAGCGGTCAACACGCTGGTCTGGGCGGTGGATCACTTCATCGACACCGCGCGCAGCCACAGGCGCGTGATGGTGCTGGAAACGATGGGCCGTGCGAGCGGCGACCTGGCCCGAATGGCCGGCCTAGCCTCGGGCGCAGAGATGATCATCACCCCTGAATCAGGCGCGCTGAACGAGGAGGCCATGCGGAAGCTCGCGGCGAAAATCGAAGGCGCAATGACACGCGGACGCGGCCACGCTATCGTGCTGGTGGCGGAAGGCGTGGAGTTTGATCCCCCCCAGAAACGCAACCGCGCCTATGTGCTGATGGATGCCTTCCAGCAGTACTTCCATCGCCCTGGAGCGCCCTTCCCCGATCTCGAGGTGCGTCCTTCCGTGCTCGGCCATTTGCAACGCGGCGGGCATACCACGCCGGGGGACTGCATCCTCGCAGCCCGGTTTGCGGATCGTGCCTGGACGAGCATTCAGCAGGCCGACGGTGGCAGTGGCATCACCGCGCTGCGCAAAAACGTCATCGAAATCGTGCCTTACGGCGAACCCGACATGCCAGAGCGTGAAGCCTTCTCGCATGAGATGGAGAGGCTGCATGATGATTTGAGTTCGTGGTAGGAAGGAAGGAAGGGAGGAACGGTCAAGATGTGTCTGACGGCACCTCTTGACCTACTTGACGGGGCTTCCATTCTTCACCCAGCGGTCCATCCATTTCACGGTCTTCTGCCACATGTCGGGGAGGTACACATGCCCGACGCCGGGATAGATGGTGTTTTCGAAATGGGATGAGGCCTCTTTGTCATGCAGGGAATAAATTTGGCTTACGATATCGCCGAGGTGCCGCAGGCCGTCTGTGGGTGAGCCGCTGTCTTGATCCCCGGTCATGAAGAGCATGGGGCGTGGTGCTGCGAGGGCGATGACGGCTTCGGTGTCGAAGTGTTTGAGCATGCCGGGGACAAAGTAGTAAATGCCGTGGGCTTTGAGCATGCCGACGCGAATCAGTTCTTCGTAGCGGGTCATGCAGCCGACGCACACGGCGGCACGGGGGCGGTCATCGAGCGCCATGATCCACCAGCTGCGGGTGGAGCCCATGCTGATGCCGGTGACGCCGATGCGCTGCGCATCGACCTCGGGGCGTGAGCAGAGATAATCGAGCGCGGTGAGATCATCGCGCAGCACCATGCCCCAAAGTGTGCGGCCGACCCAGAGATGAAATTTGGCGGCGGTCATCTCGCCGTTGCTGCCTTTCTGCTGGGG
Organism: Verrucomicrobia bacterium 12-59-8; assembly: GCA_002279765.1. The sequence goes on from NCCR01000008.1 coordinate 13,211, forward strand.
TCCATCGGGGCCCTGGCCGTTGCGCTCGCCAAAGCAGGGTGCGTCAATGCCGAGCACGACATAGCCGGCTTCCGCCAGTGCCGGGCCTGCGGCGATGGGGGTTGCGTTGGTCTGTAGGAGTTCCTGTTTGCCACTGTCATACTGACCGCCGTGCCAGTGGCAGTAGAGGATGGCGGGAGCCTTGCTCTGCTCTGTCGCGGACTTTGGCACAAAGACGTAGCCTTTCACGATTTCGCCTGCGCCATTATCAAACTGGGTGGTCTCCAGGGAGTAGCTGCCTTTGTCTTCGCGGCTGATGACTTGGAATGCTGAGGTGGGTGGGCGCGGAGGGAGGTCGCCGAGGAGGTCGTTTAACTTTGCGCGGATTTGTGTCCGCTGCTGCTGCCAGGCGTTGAGAGATGCTGGCACCTGCAATGGTGGGGCGATCTTTGCTTTCGCCAGCCAGGCATCGGCGACGGCGTTGGGTTCAGCGGCTTGCATGTGCGTGAGCAGGAGGATGAGGCAGACAGCGGTCGTACGCATGCGCCGGTTCTAGCAGGTCGGGAATTTTCGCGCAATATGGATGCATTGGTTTCGTTCACAACGCCCCATGAAACACACCTCCCTGCTCACCCTGACGCTCGCTCTTGCCGCCTTCGCTGCACGTGCCGAGGACAAGCCGCTGCTCGCCATTCCTGGCAAAGTCATCTTTGAAAACAATCTCAGCTCCGGTGCCGGCGCGCCGTGGAAGGCTGCCAAGGGCAAGTGGGAGCCGGTGGACGGCGTGCTGCGCGGCTCCGAACTTGCGGCCGACAAGCATGGCGCGGTCACCCGCCTGCCCAACAAGCTAAAGGATTTCGTCATTGAGTACGAGTTCAAGTTTTCAGGAGCCAGGACCACCAGCCTTTCGATCAACGCCATCAAGGACCACATGGCACGAATCAACATCACGCCGAAGTCGGTGACCATCCAACGCGATGACAACGACCATGAAGGACCGGACAAGGCTGTCGTCTTCGCCCGTTTTCCTGCAGAACTTGGCGAAGGCTGGCACAAGGTCCGCCTGGAAATGGTGGGCGATAAAATGCTCGGCAAGGTGGACGACCTCATCGCCTGGGGTGCCAACGATCTTTTCATGAATGAGAAAGCCGGTCCTGGATTCACCGTCGGCGGCGAGTCGGTGGATTTCCGCAATTTCTCGCTGTCGGAAGCGACCCTCAATCCTGCTTGGGAAGAGGTAAAGGCCACTCTGCCGAAGCCCGGCGAAAAGGTCGCTGCTGCTGCTGCCAAACCCGCCGGCAAAGGGAAGAAGAAAAAGGCGGAGTAAGGGCGGTGAATTGACTTTGCCATGCGTCCTCGTTAAAAAGGCGCATGGCATTTCCCATTCGTTCCCCTCGTGATCTGGTCGGCGGCATCGCCGTCTTTGGGCGCATCCTCGATAAAATCCGGCTCAACGCCAAGGAAGGCAAGCTGCCCGAGGGCTATCACCTAGGCTATCTGGCAGGGAACCGCACCTTTGACGAGCGTGTGTGCAAGTTTCTCGGGGTGGACTTCAATGAGCTTTCGCAGCGCACACTCGAAGGAGGAACCGACGAGGAAATCCTCGAATGGTGCTGCCTGAATGGCAACCGGCCCACGGTGGAGCAGATTGAAATCTGGAACGGCTTCATGCACAAGCGCGGCTGGCGCGATGCGGCAAGCGAAGGGCTTGCAAGGAATCGCGAGGAATCCGGTCTAGGACACCGCGAAGACCTGGTGACATTCTTTGACCTGATGGATGTCGAAGAAGGCCGTGCGCCCTGATCAGAATCCGCGTGGGGCCATGGAGTAGAGGCCCAGCGTCACATCGTAGGCGTCGAGAAAGGTCATGCGCTTCAGTTCATGACCGGCACCCCATGAATCGGTGAATAGAAGTTGGTTCTTCGCCAGATTGTAGCCAATGACCATGCGCATGTGTCCGCCGCTGATCTGCCCGTCACCCGGCAGTGGGGGATCTTCAGGCTTCTGGCCGAGCACCAGTCCCCAAAGCAGGGGCACGCCTTTATCGACATATTCCTTGATGAGTGAGATGAATGCTTTTTCAGACACACGTCGCCTGCTATTCGTGGTATAAAACTGCTCTGGGTTGACGAGTGGCTTGAAGGTGACGTTAAAAGCTCCGTCAATCTTAGCGAGACTCTTTTGCATTGTCAGGACGTCGGCTCCACTTTCCGCATCGATGCTGACGAGCTTCGCCATCTCGTGCTGGTCACAGGGAATGCGCATGTATTCAAACAAGCGCTGGCAGCTCGCGGCGACGCAGTAGCCTTTCTGCCCCTGATCCACCATGGGCACACCGGAAATATAGACATCTCCTTCGTCCGTCTTTTTGACACGCTGGAGCAATTCCATGCGCTGCACACCCGTGGCCATCTTGCCCATGCTCCAGTCGGCCTGATTGGGTGCGGCGAGTTTGAGGCGCAGGAACTCGGGATTCGTCACTTTGCCAGAAGTGTTGTACTCGTTGTGTTCGAGGAGGGCGATGCCGCTGGGCGCGGTCCAGTTCCAGCCTGTGACCGGCAGCGCCGCATTGGAGGACATCATCTGCCGCTTGGGAACCACCTTCATCACCTGGCTGAGGTTCTGACCAATCAATTTCAAGATGCGGTCGAATTCCTTCACTTCGATGTCACCCGAGTCGCCGCGATTGTAGAAGGAGATCGTAACACGTGCGGCACTGCCATTCACGAACTCCAGAATGGCTTCTTCCACTTTGATGGAGCCGCCAAACATGGTGAGCTTTGTCTCCGTGTTGCTGAACATGTGGCGGGAAAAGCGGGCGCGGTCTTTGCTGGCGCTCACCCATTCAAACTGAGGCGGCTTTTCCTGCTGATCCTGATCTTCGAGTTTCAGCACGTAATGCTTTTCCAAGTCGGCTGCGGACCATCGCCAGAGCGCAGAGAAATTCAGCAGTGCGTCGAGATTGGCAGAGAGTGCAGGAAGCCGGCTCTCCTGCGCATGTGCCAGCAGGGGAAGAAGACAAGCGAGGACGGCCAGACAAACGCCACGTTTCATGCAGCGGTTTTAACCGCCATGCCCCCTCCAAGTCAATTACTTCGCGACAACAGCAGCCCGATCAGATGTGAGGATGCTCTGCAGCGGCTTGGGATAGACTCCGAGAATCAGGATGACGAGGGCGAGGGCACCGGCGACGGCTTTGGCGGGCACCGAGAAGGCCAGCGCGGGGACGTCGGTGCCTTCGGTGGTGTACATCGCGAGGATGGTCTTGAAGTAGTAGTAGAAGCCAGCGGCGGCGGCGATGACGGCGCAGCTCAGGGCACCCCAGTAGCCGTGGTCGGCGAGGCCGAGGAAGACGAAGAGCTTGCCGAGGAAGCCAGCGGTGAGCGGCAGACCGGCGAGTGAGGCGAAGGAGAGGGTCATCAGCAACGCGAGTAGCGGATTGCGTTTGGCGAGTCCGGTGAAGTCTTTGATGTCTTCGCCGAGCCCGTTGGCGCGCATGAGGCCGAGACCAAGGAAGCCGAGAATGGTCATGGGCAGGTAGGTGGCGAGGTAAAAAGCGACGACACCACCGGAGGAGAGATCGAAGCGAGCGCTTTCGCGGCAGGCGAGAGCGAGGAGCAGATAGCCTGCATGGGAGATGCTGGAGTAGGCGAGCAGACGCTTCACGCTGGTCTGGAACATCGCGGGCAGGCTGCCGAGCAGGACGGTGAGAGAGCCGATGACGAGCAGTAGGGCCTGAATCTCGCTGCCAATGATGGAACCTTCGGCCATGAAGGCGTCCAACGCACGGGTGAGGACGACAAAGCCAGCGGCTTTGGAGCCGACGGAAAGGAAGGCGGTCACGGGAGTGGGGGCACCCTGATACACATCTGGAACCCACATGTGGAAGGGGGCGGCGGCAACTTTGAAGCCCAGACCGCAGAGCAGCACGGCGGCACCAAAGAGCGCCGTGGTCTTGTTGGTGGCGGGATTGGCCAGCGCCTTGGCGATGCCGTCGAAGCTCATCGTGCCGGTGGCACCGTAGATCCAGGCGATGCCATAAACGAGGACACCGGTCGAGAGAGCGCCGAGGATGAGATATTTCACTCCGGCTTCAAGGCTGAAGGCGCTTTTGCGGGCGAAGGCGACGAGGACGTAGAAGGAGACGGTGACGAGTTCGAGGGCGACGAAGACGGTGACGAGGTCGCGGGCGGAGGCCATCCACATCATGCCGGCGCAAACGATGAGGGACAGGCTGAACATTTCGGCCAGTTTGCCATCGACGGTGAAGCGGGTGAGATACGGCGCGCATTGAAGCGTGAGCCAGAGCACGAGGATGGTGATGACGAGCGCGAAACCCTTGTAGAACAGGGCGAGGCTGTCGAGCTGATGCCAGGGCTGGATGAAGCCGGGCTGGCTGGCGCTGTCGTGCGGCGCGAAGATGAACAGCACGAGTGCGAGCGTGGTGCCAGCAATGGCGGTGAGGCCGAGAGTCTGGCGGGAGATATGAGGCTTGAAGGCCTCAAGCAGCAGCAGTGCGAGTCCGAGAATGGCGAGGCCGGCTTCGATGGTGAAAACGCTCATGGCAGGACTACAGCGCGGATTTCATGAGGTTGAGCAGCAGCCAGGGGCAGCAGCCAGTGACGAGCAGCGTGGTGGCGAGCATGATGAACGGCACACGCTGTGAAAACGCAGGATCGATCATGAAGAGGCCGGTGGCAGGGGTGCCGTGGAAGATGCTGCGGTAAGCGCGCAGCATGTAAACAGCGGACATCACCACGCCCCAGAGCGCCAGGATGACGGTCCATTGTAGATTGGTCAAAGCACCTGCTTTGAATTCGGTGAAGTTGCCGAGGAAGATCAACACTTCGCCCGCGAAGTTGGTGAGGCCCGGAAGGCCGATGGAAGCAAAGGCGCCAAAAGCGAATAGCACAGTGAAGGCCGGCGCATGGGTGGCGAGGCCGCCGAGCTTGTTGTATTCCAGGGTGCCAAGCTGATTGCGCATGCGGCCGCAGAGGCCGAACAGCAGCGCAATGGAGATGCCGTGGGCGAACATGAGGATCACCGCGCCCTTCAGAGCGATTTCAGTGCCTGCGGCAATGCCGAGGAAGATGTAACCCATGTGCATGACGCTGGAGTTGGCGAGCGTGTCGTCGAGGCGGTTCGCATGGATGGTGACGAGGCCCATGACGAGGATGTTGCCCAGGAGCATCAGCAGCAGCGCGTTTTGCACCCATTCCACATGGACGCCCTGCGGCAGCAGCGGCAACGCGATGCGGATGAGGCCGTAGAGACCGAATTTTTTCAGCACCCCGGAGTGCAGCATGGCGACCGGCGTGGGTGCCGTGGCATAAGCGGGCGCGGCCCAGCTGTGGAAAGGGAAGAGACTGACAAGCGAGCCAAACCCCAGCAGCAGGACGAAGAAGATCTGCGCCTGCTTCGCATCTGGCAGCGGCGTGAGCTTGGCCTGGCTGCGGAGGGCTTCGAGATCAAAGGTGAGCTTGGAGCCGCCGCTGAACTCAAGCACGAGCCAGACCAAACCGGCGAGCAACACGAGGCTACCGGCACCGAGATAGATGGTGGCCTTCCATGCGACGGCCTTGCGCAGGGCGGGCTCGGCACGCCCATGCAGCGCGATCATGAGGAAGGTCGGGATCAACGCGAGCTCATGGAAGGAGTAGATGAAGAAAACATCCGTGGTGAGGAAGGCCCCCAGCGCACCGCCGCCGATGAGCAGCGAGGAGACGTAGAAGATGGCAGGGCGGTCCTGAATCTGCCAGATGGCGGCCAGCATCACCAGGGCGGTGAGCAGGGAGAGGATGATCGAGATCCCATCCGCACCGACAGCAAAGCTGAGAGATGGGTTGTCTAGAATCGGGCGCGAATAGGTGAAGGCGAGGCCCGTTTTGCCCCAGTATTGCACCGCCGTGTAGAGCACGAGGATCAGATTGATGAACGTGGCACCGAGGGATGCAGCGCGGGCAGGCGCACCGAGCCAGACCGCCAGAGCGGCGAGCAGCGGGAGTGCGATGATTAGTTCAAGAACGCTCATTCAATTTCTCCATCAATGACCCAGACGGGGCAGCACAAATACGACAAGATAAACCACAGCAATGACACCCCCGCCCAGCAGGAAGGTGTAGCCCTGCATATGACCGCCCTGCAGCATGCGGGTGGCGGCTCCGAGACGGGCGACGATGGCCGTGGGCAGACGGGCGACGAGGCCGTCCACCAGCACACGCTCCAAGGCGGTGACGATCCACGCCAAGCGGTCCTGGCAGATGCGGATGATGACGGCGTAGATTTCGTCGAAGTAGAACTTGTTGGCGAAGAGCTTGATGCTGACCGGGTCTTTGTCCCTGCCGCGATAGAGGTAGATCGCGCCACTGGAACCGATGAGCAGGGCCAGGAGCGAGGCCCAGAACACGGTCTGATGACCTTCCACATGCGGCGGCTTCATGGCCTGCAGCGGGGTGGCCAGGATGTCATAGCCTGAGATGACGGAGAAGATGGCTAGGACCGCGAGCGGCAGGATCATGATCATCGGCGCTTCAGTAGCATGATGCGCCGAATCGGTGCGGGGCTTGCCAAAAAAGGCGACGATGAGCAGTCGTGTCATGTAAAAGGCGGTGAGAGCCGCAGTGGCAGCACCCGCGAGGAAAAGAACCTTGCAGCCGCTGTCAAAAGCGACACCAAGGACAGCTTCCTTGCTCCAGAAACCGCTGAGCAGCGGCACGCCCATCAAGGCAGCGGTGCCGATCGCAAACGTGTAAAAGGTGACGGGCATGTGCTTGCGCAGACCGCCCATCTTCCAGATGTCCTGCTCATGGTGGCAGGCATAGATGACGGCACCGGAACCGAGGAAGAGCATCGCTTTGAAGAAAGCGTGCGTGTAAAGATGGAACATGGCGGGATGACCGGGATTCGGACCGTGCGGTTCGTGCCCGTGCTGGGCAGCCATAGCCACAGCACCGACGGCCATGACCATGTAGCCAAGCTGAGAGAGAGTGGAGTAGGCAAGCACCCGCTTGATGTCGTTCTGCTGGGTGGCCATCAAGGCCGCCATCAGTGCGGTAAAGCAACCTATGCCGGCGATGATCTGTGCGGCGAGTGGAGAAGCTTCAATGAGGAAACTCACACGTACCAGCATGTAAACACCTGCGGCGACCATGGTGGCGGCGTGGATGAGAGCGGAAACGGGCGTGGGGCCTTCCATGGCGTCCGGCAGCCAGACATGGAGCGGGAACTGGGCGGATTTACCCACCGCGCCGAGGAAGATGCAGAGGGCCGCAGCCGTGGTGAAACCAGCGCTGTAACCGGGGGCATCTGGAGCCAGCGGTCCAGATTTGAAGGCCGTGGCGAGGTCGTCGAGGTTCACACTGCCGCCGTTGGCACCGAAGAGCAGCAGAATGCCGATCATGAAGCCGAAGTCGCCGATGCGGTTGGTGAGGAAAGCTTTTTTGCAGGCTTCCGCAGCGCTGGCCTTTTGATACCAGTGGCCGATGAGCAGGTAGGAACTCAGGCCGACGAGCTCCCAGAAGATGAACATCATGATCAGATTGCCAGCCAGCACGATGCCGGTCATGGAGAACATGAAGAGCGAGAGGGAGCCGAAGAAGCGCGGCTTGGCATCGTCGTCCTTCATGTAGCCGAGCGAGAAAAGATGCACCAGCATGCCGATGAAGCTGACGATGAACATCATGCCCCGGCTCTGCTTGTCGATCAGGACATCAATGCCGGCATGCAAATGACCGACGTCAAGGAAGGGCAGGAGCAGCTTGTTATCATCGTCCGCTGCGAGGAAAAAGAGGCAGGCCACGAAGGAAATGATGGAGGAACCCACCGAAATGAGAACGGCGGCACCTTTAAGCTGACGGTGCCCCAGGAGGATGACGAGCGCCGAAAAGAAAGGCAGCAGAAGGATGATGCTGGCGTGCATGTCGGCGCGTTATCCTTGAAGTTTGGTAACGGACTCCACATCCACGCTCTGCTTGGAGCGGAAGAGAGCCACGATGATGGCAAGGCCGACGGCCACTTCAGCAGCAGCCACGGTGATGGTGAAGAACACGAGCGACTGCGCGGTGTAATCCGGCAGGCCGTTGACGAGATGAAAGCGGGAGAAGCCGACCAGGGCGAGATTCGCGGCGCTGAGCATCATCTCCAGACACATATAGACGATGATGATGTTTCTGCGGGCGATGACTCCAGCGAGGCCCAGAGAGAACAACATGCCGCTGACAACGAGATAGTGGCCGAGGGTGATCATGGGGCGCTCCTTTCGCGTTTGCTGAGAACGACGACACCGATCGTGCCGACCAGCAGCAGCAGTCCGATCACTTGAAGGTGGAAGCCGTATTGATCAAAGAGGGTGAAGCCGATCAACTTGGCATCAGACAGGGTCCCTGTTTTCAAATCGTTGGTAATCGTGGGCAGCGCGGCCCGGCCGAGATTTCCGGCGGCAGAGGCCAGCGCCAGCGGAGTGTCCTGGGTGCTTTTCTGCGACAGTTTCGTGCCGCCGACGACGGCGATGATTTGCAGGGTGAGAAGCACCGCCAGCAGCACGCCGGAGAGGATGGCGGGCAGATTCATTTTCTTGCCCTCCTCCGTCTTAATGTCGAGCAGCATGATGATGAAGAGGAACAGCACCATCACCGCGCCGGCATAGACGAGAATCTGGATCACACCAATAAAGTAAGCGTCGAGGCTCACGAACAGCGCTGCGAGGCCGACAAAGCTGGCCGCGAGCGCGAGAGCACAGGTGACTGGATTGCGCCCGGTGACAACCAGGAAGCCGAAGCCCAGGGTGATCAACGCAAAGAGATAGAACAGCAGCGGGGGCATTACTTGAGCTCGTTCCACTTGTTCACCAGCCCCACGCGCTGGCCGCCTATTTCATAGAGGCGCTTTTTGTTGTGCACCATCTCCTGGCGTGAGAGACCGGTGATGGCGTAGTCCTTGCGGAGGAAAATGGCCTGCTCCGGGCAGACCTCCTCGCACATGCCGCAATAAATGCAGCGAATCATGTCGATGTCGAATTCCTTGGGGCGCTTCTCGACCTTGGCCCAAGGATCGTCGCTGGGGATCTCGCCGGGGATGATTTTGATGGCCTTGGGCGGGCAGATGAACTCGCAGAGCTGGCAGCTCACACAGCGCTCGCGATCCTGCTCATCTGTGACAAGGGCTGGAGCGCCACGGTAGTGTTCGGGAAGATGCTCGTCCCACTTCTGCTCTGGGTATTCCATGGTCACCTTGGGCTTGCTGCCGGCGATCTGAAGGAAGGTCTTGATGCCATGGCCAACCGTAATCTTCAGCCCTTTCAACAGCGTGGAAATGAACCAGCGTTCATGCCAGGCAAGTTTGGGACGTTGTACAATGATAGTGGCCATGTATGAGCAGGGAACCGCAGGAGGATCGGATTTGATTATCCGAACGTCCCGCAGTGCGGCAACCGCTATTTGTGAAAAATTTCACAAGGCCGGACCGAAACGCCTCCATCACCTGCAAAAATGCGCCTTGACGGTCTGTGCGCGGAGGCAGCAGCTCCAAACCTCCCGGCTAGAGGCTATTTGGCGTCCTTGCTGACCGTTTTCTCCGGTGTGGATTTCTTTTTGGCGGAAGGTGCTTTCTTTTCTGGCGGCTGAAATCCCGCCTTCGCATAGTCAACCATTTGAGCAAACGTGCCTTCTCCGATGCCGTCGGCGTTCACCACTTGGCTCACATCGGCCAGAGGGCGGACTTTTTGGATAGCCTTGGCGCGCACTTCACCGATGCCGGGAATCGCCATGAGCGCTACCAGATCCCCCTCATTCAGCAAAGCCAGCAACTGGGCTCTTTGCGGTACTGTCAGGGTGTTAGCCAGGGCCTCCACCGTAGCAGAGGGCTTTTCTGGACTTTTCTTTTTTGTGGCGGTGTCAGCAGCAGAAAGAGAGAAACTGAGAACCAGGATGGTGAGAAATGTGATGAATGATTTCATAAGAGTCAAGTGCCCAGCGCGAGTATAGGAATTTCGCGCTAAATGACGAGTGAAAAGTTTGTATAGATTCCTCTTTCCAAGTATTGAAGTGCCGCCAGACGCCTAAATTCTCGACACTTTTTGCAGGTTCCTCCCGCAATCTCCCCTGAAGTATTTTTGTTTTCTGGGCGTCGTCAGCGCGCTGCCCTCTGTTTTCCTCCAGGCACAAAGTGCCACAGCAGTGCTACATAGGTGGACGACGAAGTAACGCACCGGAAAACGGTCTGGACGGGCAGTGTGCCATTCCGATAGATTCTCACCAGTCAAATAAAAGGAGTTAGAATTCCTATGGCGTTTCTAATTCATATCGGTTAGAATAGTTTCACTATCGGGGAAATGACCAATTCTGATCGCATTCGCATCTTAATCGTTGAAAACGAGGGCCTCGTGGGCTGTGACATGGCCACAACCCTCGGCAAACTCGGCTATGTGGTTGTGTCTATCTGTGCCTCTGGAGAGGAAGCTTTGGAACGCTTGGACGAGTTGCGCCCTGATCTGGTCTTGATGGACGTTCACCTGGCGGGGCAGCTTGATGGTATTGACACGGCCCGTGAGCTACAGCGCCGCAGCCGTGTGGCCATCGTCTATGTCACGGCCTGCGCGGATCTGGACACCGTCGCCCGTGCCCGGCAAACGCACCCGCACGGCTACCTTCTCAAGCCTTTCAATCACGACGAACTGCGCCTGGCCGTCGAAGTGGCTGCGCAGCGCCATTTTGAAGAGAATGAGCGTCAGCGCCGCGAGCACAGCTACTTTGAGGCTTTCCAGAGCCTGGCCGATGGCGTCATCGCCGCCGATCTGTCCGGCGGCGTGGTGTTCATGAACCCCTCTGCCGCCCGTGCCACCGGCTGGAATGCGCAGGAGGCGGTGGGCCGCTCCCTGCATGAAGTCTTTCGCATCTATCAGAGCACGGGTGAGCCTGCCGAGATCCTCTCGGCAGAGGCCGCCACGCAAGCCGCCGAGCGCACTGTTTATCTCACTACTCTGGCAGGTGAACGCGTGCCGATCCAGGACCGTACAGCGCCGCTGCGTGATGCGCAGGGCCACCTCACTGGACTCATCATTCTCTTCCGTGCCGCTGCTGTGGCAGCGCCAGTGGAAACAGCGACCCTCCCCAACCGCAGCACCGCGCCGCTGGTGGATGTGGTCGAAAGCATTTCCGATCCGCTGTTTGCACTCGATGCCCGCTGGCGTGTGACGTATGCCAACGCTAGCGCGCTGCGCCTCTTTGACCGCAGCCTGCAGAACATGCTGGGACTCTCGCTGTGGGACATCATGCCCAGCGCCACCCGTGAACTGCATTATGAGGCCTTTGCGCATGCGATGCTGCATCGCGAGACGGTGAACCGTGAACTTTACCTCGACGAAAAACAGATCTGGCTCGAACTGCGTGGCTATCCCTTCGGTGAAGGCCTGCTGCTCCTGGTGCAGGATGTCACGGCCCGGCGCGAAGAAGCGGAGCGCCGCAACCGGATCGACCGCCTCGAATCACTCGGTCTGCTGGCCCGTGGCTTTGCCCACGATTTCAACAACCTGCTGACCGTGCTGCTGGGCAACATTTCGCTGGCAGAGATGCGCCTGCGCAATGCCATCACGCTGCCCGAGCTGCACACTGCCAAACAGGCCACACTGCAGGCGCAGAACCTCGTGCAGCAACTGCTCACCTTTGCCCGTGGCGGTGCGCCGATCAAAACGCAGATCCGCCTCGGCGACCTCATCGAGACCTTCTTCATGCACCACACGCGTGCGAATCGCGTCGAGTACCGCATCGAAGTGCAGCCCGGCCTGCCGCAGATCGCCATTGATGGCGCTCAGATCCGCCGCCTGCTGAGCAATCTCATCCGCAACGCCGAACAGGCGCAGACTGAGGGTGGTGAAATCACCGTGCGCTGCTTCGCGCCTGACCATGCCGAGATGTTTCCCGGTGAAATGGTTACCGACACGAATTTCCAGCCCTCCGGCCTCGCCATCGAAGTCGAAGACAAAGGCGAAGGTATCACGACGGAGCACCTGCCGCATATTTTTGAGCCCTACTTCAGCACCCGCAAGGCCGACAACGCGACCGGCCTAGGCCTCACGGTCTGCGAATCCATCGCCAAGGCCCACGGCGGCTCCCTGACCGTCAGTTCAGAGCAGGGTAAAGGCACCACGGTGCGCTTCTACCTGCCGCTGGATTCGGACGGCGAGGAAGCTGATGCCTTTGGCCTGAGCAAGGTATTCGACACTCCACCGGAGCTGAACGCCGCCAATCCGCGCATCTTGGTGCTCGAAGATGATCCGCTCGTGCGCTCATTGATCGTCCGCAATCTCACCGGCAACGGCTTCGACGTCGCCGAGAGTTCCGAAGGCAGTGAAACGGTGCGCATGTACCAGGAAAGCCTGGCGCAAGGCCGCGCTTTCGACCTCGTCATTCTCGACCTCAGCATTCCCAATGGCATGGGTGGTGTGCGGGCAATGGAAAAGCTGCGCGCCATCGACCCCGAAGTCTTTGCCATCGTTTCCAGCGGCTATTCGGATGATCCGGTCATGGCCAATCCGGGCTCCTACGGCTTTGCCGCCGTGCTGCCCAAGCCGTATGAGCCCGCCGACATGCTGCGTCTGGTGCGCAACATCCTGGCCACACGCGGCATCCGCCGGGCGTCTTAATTCGGGCTACCGTTGACAACCGCGCCTGGTTTGAGCAAAAACCTGCATGCGCGAACAGGACCTTCTTGAGAAACTCAGCAAGATCGAGCGGCTATATGCAGGCGCGGCCACTCCCGGTGAAAAAGAAGCTGCTGCCGATGCCATGGAGCGCATCAAACGACGTCTGGGAGAAACGGCGAAGATCGAGCGGCCCATCGAGTACAAGTTTACCCTGGCCGATGGCTGGCCGAAAAAGCTCTTCACCGCCCTGCTGCGGCGGTATGCGCTGAGGCCGTACCGCTATTCACGCCAGCGACGAACCACGGTCATGGTCCGAGTGCCGCGCAGTTTTGTGGATGAGACGCTGTGGCCGGAGTTCCTCGAACTCAGCAAGGTTTTGCAAACCTACCTCGACGAGGTGACCGAGCGCGTCATCTCAGGTGCCATCCATGCGAATGAAGGCGAGGAAGAGGTGATTGCTGGTGAGTATCTGGGCTGAGGCGGACTACTTGTCGTCCTGCCAGAGGAGACGTGCGGCATAGACGCTGTTGTCTGCGCCGTATTTGTTGTCGGGTTTGATGACGATGTCGGGTCCGTTCTTCTGCATCCATTCCGCGACGGTGACCCAGGTTTCGTTTTCGCTCACTTCGCATACGCCGAAGTTTCCGAGACGTGCGCCGCGTTCTGGAACGAGGATGCGTTCGGTTTCGCGCTTTACAGTGAGGGTAGGCTTGTCCACCTCGGCCATGAACAACGGCGCACGATGGCGGAAGACGTGATCGTTGTTCGCGCCTCTGCGAGTGTAAACGAGATACAGGTGATCCTTGTGCGCTACCCAGTGCTGCTGGGTGTTGTAGTTGCCCAGGTCAGTGCCGTCGCTCCAGTCCCAGCGTTTCGGCTCGCTGAAATGCAAGCCGTCATCGCTGACGCACACATAACCAGCGGTGTCATTGCGCAGGGTCAGAAAGAATTTCCCGGCGCAGCGGATCAATGAGGGCTCATAGACGCCGCGCCCGGATTCCAACGCCAGATCATTGCCATGTTCGACGTAGCGCAGGGTGCTGCCATCAAAGCTACAGCGCAGCACGGTGACGCGGTAGTATTTGTCGCCTTTGGCCTTGAAGTAGATGGGCAACAGAATGTCGCCGTTTTCCAGATCCACGCGCTGCACACTGCCAGCACCCGCATTGTAAAACTTTGGTCCCTCCGGCATTGGCATCTCCACCCATGGTGACCAAGCAGCGAGCTGGGGATCATAGACGGAGAAGCAGGTTTCGCGGGGGCGTTCGTGAATGACCTTGTTGTCGGAATATCGGACCGTTTGGCCGATGCCGAGGAGCTTGCCTGACCTCGCATGATACTTCGGCGTGAAGTCGCAGGCTGCAACGATCACGCCATCCGGTTCTTCGCGGCGGCCCAGAGTTGCTGTGTGTTCGACCGGCTGCGTCCACATCTGGCCGAGATCGGAGGTGCTGACGTGGTTCAGCGCATAAAAGACATCGCTGCCGGTGAGCAGCAGCTTTTGCATCGTGAGCACGACCTGAGGCGGGCTGCCGGGAATCGCGCCCGCACGCGGATGCACCCAGCATAATTTGCCATCGTAGCCCTGGGTGATTGTTTCGAGCTTCAGCTCATAGGGATCGGCGGCGTGGAGCGCGAATGCAACAAAGAGGGCGGGAATGAGCAGGCGAATCATGCTCATCTCAACGCGCGACGGTCGTTGTGTTGTTCGATTTTTGCGTGTCCCAGAGCAGCTTCATGGCGATGACGCCGAGCCATGGGGCGAGGCCTGCGGCGGCCATGCCGAGGTCGAAGGACTTCGTTTCATCCACGAGCCGACCAAAGAGCTTGTGCATGGGCGATGACACCGCCCACACCCAGGTACTGAGCAGACCCGTGAGCCGACCGACATGCCGGTCGGAAAGCTCCTGCACAAAGCTGTAGTAGCAGGGGAACAAGGCCAGCGCACCGGCACCGACGACGAGGATGGCACCCATCAGCGGCCAGCCTTTTGGCAGCCAGAGCAGCAGCACGCTGAACGAAGTCATCACACAGGCACCCGCATACACCCAGCGGCGTGCACCATGCGCAGAGATGGTAAACCGCCGCGCCAGCCATAGTGAGATGATTCCTGCGGCGATGCAGCCGATGTCTGTGCCAATGTAGTAGGCCGAGTTGAAGGCGAGCGCCTCAGTCTCCGAGTAGCCACGCCCTTCCTGCATGAACTTGGGCAACCAGACACGGAAGAGATGCCAGCAGGTCTGCGCACCGAAAATCAACATGGCCAGCGCCCAGAAGCGGCCGCCCATCAGAATGTCCATCAGGCTTTCGCGCTTTGAAGGATCATCCTCGACCGCCACATCCAGATCGCTTTTGCGCATCGACACGAACCACAGCACCACCCATAGCAGGCCGATGTAGCCGATGGCTTCAAACGCCAGCCGCCAGCTCGAAAGCTCATCGGTCATGAGCCAGATCATCAGCGGCGGCGTGACCACGGCGCCGATGGAGGCCCCGCTTTGCAGAACGCTGTTGCCCATGGTGCGATCCTTTGGCTGTAGCAGTGCGAACGTCGTCTTCAACGCACAGGGCCAATGCCCCGCTTCGAAGAAACCCAACAGCACGCGGCACGACAACAGCGGCCAGTAGCCTTCCGTCTGTGCCGAGGCGATGCCCATGAGCGACCAGCCGCTGAGCACCACTGGGTAGAGCCAGTAAACGCGAAACCGGTCCGCCAGAAAGCCGAACACCAGCGACCCCACGGCAAACGCCCAGCCAAATGCCAGTTCCATGTCGCCATACTGCTCCTGCGACAGGTGGAACTCCTTCGTTACACGCGTCGAAGCATTCGCCAGCGTCTGCCGGTCCATGTAATTGATCGTCGTGGCCAGCAGCAGCAGCCCGCAGAGATACCATTTATAGAGGGAGGAGCGGGGAGTGTGCATATGATTCATCCTTCCCAGCTCTTTCCATCCCAGGCAATCAATCGCTCCAGCAGTTTCACGACTGACTCGCTGAAGCACTGGAAGAGCACTTCGCCTTTTTCTGCGGTCGCGGAGCGGGGATCTCCGACGTGGCCGGGTTCGCTGCGGTCTGGCATGATCCAGCCACGGGAGGCGGGCTCAAACGGATTGCCGAAGGGAACGTCTCCCGTCTTCATCAGATCACCGACGAGTTCGGGGCGCAGGCGCAGCACCATGCTGGTCTCCCATTCGCAGGCGTGGCCCATGACGCGCTGCTGGATGGAAGAGTCACGAGTCCACGGCTCCGCACCGAGACTCCAGTAAGTGGCGAAGAGGAGCAGGAGATCGCTGCGGTCACGGTATTTTTGGCGCGTCTCAAACACGGCCTGTTTGCCGGGAATGTCGTTGCCGCCGTGGCCATTGAGGAAGACGAGGCGCTTGAAGCCGTGGGCGATGAAGTTGTCCATCAGGCCGTTGAGCAGGTCGAGATACAAGCGGGGCTCTGCGGACAAGGTGCCGGGGAAGTCCATGTGATGGTGCGAGTTCCCGAGCCACATCGTGGGTGCGATCAACACACGCGCGCCCAACGCTGCTTCGGTGCGGCGGACGAGCTCGTTCGTCAGCATGCTGTCGGTGAATACGGGCATGTGCCGTCCGTGCTGCTCCAAAGCGGCGACGGGGAAAATGACGGGGGTGTTTTTGTCGAGAGCGGCCACAGCGGGCCAAGTGAGATCAGCCAAGAGCATGCCATTAGAACGCCGGCGGCGATTGGTTTTTTGATGAACTTGCATCTTTGTTCCGCGCTGGAATCCTATCTGATGAAATTATGGCCCCGTCTCCTGGTTTGCGGAACACTCATTCTGGAGCTGGCAGCTTGCGGGACCCTATGCCCGAATACTGGTGCCGACACCACCGTGGGATTTGTCAGTCAGGAATCCATCGCGCACGCCTGCCGTCAGCACACCGTCCGCCACCGTGGCACGTCTGGATTTGAAATGCTGCCAGATAGTCGTGAGTCCTTCCTTGCACGGCTGGCCATGGTGGAGGCAGCGCAGCGCACGCTGGACCTGCAATACTACATCTGGGATGATGATGTGGTCGGCACCACGTGCGCCGACCGCCTGCTGGCAGCAGCCGACCGCGGTGTGAAAGTTCGACTGCTACTGGATCTCACGAACAAGGCACAGGCGGAGGTAAGCTCCTCTGCGCTGGCGGCGCATCCAAACATCCAGGTGGCCTTCTTCAATCCGCTGACGGATCTGAAGGGCATTTTTGCCGGGAATCCCATCCCGGTGATCGGCGAGATCGACCGCATGCAAAGCCGCATGCACAACAAGGTCATGATCGCGGATGGCACCCTTGTCATGGGTGGTGGGCGCAACCTGGGAGACACCTATTTTGGCATTCACCGAAAGCACAACATGCGGGATTTGGATTTCATCGCCGCCGGGCCGGTGGTGGATGCGTCGGCCAAGTCCTTTGAACTCTTCTGGAAGTCGCCGCTGACGCGTAAGGGAGATCCGTCAAAAATCACCGATAGCGACCGCGAAAAACTGCGTGATCTGCGCAGGTTCATCGTGCGCAAGAAGCGCGCCTTGGCAGCGAAAAGCGGACATCCCTACCCTCTTGCGCTGAGCCGGGCGGAGTCGTTGGAAACCCTGCACCAGCTCGTGAACCGCATGATCTGGGCTGAGTACGAATTTGTGGCGGACCCGCCGGAGCGCATGATGCGTCAGGGACAAGTGGCCTCACCTGTATGGAAAAGAATTGAAGCTTCAATGCGCAAGGCCAAGTCCGACGTGGTGATGCATGCTGCGTATTTCATTCCCCAGAACGACACGCTGGAGCTGCTACAAGAGGCCACCGCACGCGGCGTCCATGTGCAAGTGCTGACCAATTCCCTAGCTTCCATCGACGGAGTGGCGGCCATGGCGGGGATCACCAACCGTCGCGAAGGTGTGCTCGACAGCGGGGTCAGCCTCTATGAACTCAATGCGCATGCGGCTGATCGTAAAGACTACATCCATGCCCGCAGACTCACGCCGCTGGGCATGCACACGAAGGGGTTCGTGGTCGATGACCACCTGTCGTTCATCGGCTCCTTCAACATGGATCCCCGCTCCAAATACATCAATACAGAGACGGGCGTGATCATCCATAGCGCGGCATTCGCCGCGCGTTTGAAATCTCATCTTGTGAAGGGTTTGCAGCCCGAGAACAGCTGGCGCATCACGCGTACCGCCAATGGCTCCCTCCTCTGGACAGGGCAACTGCCCGATGGCTGGCGTTCAGTGCGCCGCATCGAGCCGGATGCATCGCTGGTTCGCCGTCTGAGTTGTTGGTTCTACCGCTGGCTGCCGTGGGAAGATCTGCTGTAAACAGCCGCCTCAGCGGATTTCCGCGACCTTGATGGTGTGGGTGACGGGTTTGATGAACTTGCGGACGTTGGCGTCCTGCTTGGCATGCTCATCGGCGAGCTTCTTTTTCAGCTTCGTCAGTGCCTCGGCCACTTTGGGATCTTCTGCCGCTTCGGTGGCGATCACGCGCATGTGGGTGACGAGGTTTTTGATCAGGACGGTTTCAAAGCTTTCCTTCTGGGTGATGGCGGCGGTCAATCCGGCGAAGGCTTCATCGAACGGAGTCTTGGTGAACTCGGCGGCGAGGTTGACGCCCTCCGTGAGCTGATCGCGGCTGAATTCCTTGCTTTGGCTGCCCCAGGTGACCTTGGCCTTGGCGGTGCTGAGGTTCAGCACTCTCAGCGTGAAGCGGTTGAGGTCCTGATTGAAGCTGGTGAAGGGCAGGATGCTGCGATTGCTGCCGGCTGAGGAGGGATCTGCGTCGAACACAAACGGCCACTTGGTGCTTTCCAGCGTGACGCTGCCGAGCTGCAGGCCTTTGACCACGTGGCCGGTGCTTGCGGTATTCGGACCTTTCATATCGACCGTGACTCTGCCGATCTCGCCGTCAAAGCCGAGCGCTTTCAAAAACGCCTGCGCCATCAAAAGCTGGCCAGCCGATGCCGGATGAAAGCCGTCGCCACCGAAAGGGCCGTATTCTTTGCCCAAGGCCGCTTTCGACTTGGTGAGGGCGCTGATCATCGTGTCATGCACGTTGGCAAAGGGCTGCTTGTTCTCTTCTGCGAGCTTTTTGGCGATGTCACGAAGGTGTGCAAGGTTGTCATTGTAGTCCTTGCCACTGACGTTCTTTTTGAAGTAATCCGGGTCCACTGCCCCTGGAGAACCAATGGCCATGACTTTCACACCTACTTTTTTCATACCATCGATCACCGCACGCATGTTCTTCTCATACTCGGCACCGATCTCGGGTGCGTAGGGCCGGTAGGTGCCATCGTTCATGCCGTAGCAGGTTGTGGTGACATTGGGCTTGAACACGGCGAGGTCGTTTTCGAGACGAGCTGCGAAGCCGCTGGCGCGTTCACCGCTCCAGCCGAACTGGAACACCTTGATGTCGCTGCGGCCCGTGCAGGCGAGCAGGTAGGTTTCGATGTATTTGGAATAGATCTTCTGCTCCGTGATGCTGTCACCAATCACTGCGACACGGGCGTTTGGCGGAAGCAGGGATTCAGCACGCAGGCTGACTGCGGTGAGGAGGATGGAGAGAAGCGGGAGGATGCGCATGGTTGGTGAAATGAGAGAGGCACATACCGACGGAAAGAGGGCTTTCTGGCAAGGAAATGTTTTATCCATGGCATTCCAGCTGCATGCATCGCTCAGACACACTCACTGGTAGCTCTCTTTCATCCAGACAAAGGCGCATGAAAGACTCAAGGCCATGTGCTGGCCGACGAAATCGTAATCATAGCCAAGCCCGTCAATCTCACCTTGAGCCAAAATTCGAATCCAGGTTTCAGCCTGCTCCAAGTGCTGGATGGTTAACGTGGGACGTTGATGGGGGGAGTGCGTTTTATTCAGGACACCCTTCACGGCCGCAATGGCATCCGCCTGTGAGGAGAAGGTCGATCGAATGTCTTTGGGGATGGCAAACGTTCCTTGGCTGACACCACTGGCCTCTCGCGCTCTCAAATAAGTGGGAAGGGTGGCTTGAAATTCCATCGCGGCTTTCGCGAGCGCGTTGATCGCAGGTTGATAGCGAGGATCCAGTCCGGCATCGTGAAATGCGGCTGCGATGGACGGGGTCTGAATGGTCTTTTCCGCAGGGATCTTCTTTTCATCGGTCAATCCATTCACCACCATGATGAAACGGTAGAAGCGTTCATGCCCATAGGCTTCGGCAGCCACGTCCCGCAGCAGCATGCCGCGTTTCAAGACGATCGAGGTTGTCTTGGGCGATGGCACCTCGCTTATCGATACCTCCGGCAGCAAGGGTGCCTTTTTACCACATGCCGCGAGCAGCACGGCAATGGCAAGGCAAACCAGCAAACTACAGATGCTCCATATTGGTTTCATTTGATTCATCCAAACGCTTTTATCCAAGCATCGTTTCCGTCTGCGCGAGGACATCGCCGAAGGGAATGCGTTCGAGGAGGCCGAAGCTGGGATGTCTGCTGAGGCGTTCGCGGGTGGAGGCGGGGCTGGTGAGGCCGCAGAGGAAGCGAGCGAGCTGACGGGAGGAACGTAGCGCGGCTTTGCGTTCGCCGATGATTTCGTGAATCGCGGCCACGTGCTCGACGGTGATTGGCGGAGGTTCGGATTGCGGGATGTGGCGTGGTGAGTCGTCGGTGCTGCCTTTTTCGTGTTCTTTGCAGCTCGTGCAGGTGCCGCAGTCGGCCTCCATGGCTTCGCCGAAGTAGTTGAGCAGCCATTTGGTGAGGCAGCCGCGATGCTGGGCGAAGGTGAGCACTTCGCGGAGACGCTCGACATCGCGGCGTTCGCGATCTGCAAAGAGCTGCTGCATTTTCTTGGTGATCTCCTGAGGATCGCGACGATGGGCGTCTTCGGAGAGACGATATTTTTGGCGGCTGCCGCTGGGCTTGAGCTCGATGTCGCCGGATTCCTGCAGCCAGGTCAGGGCTTTGAGCACGCGATCACGCGGCTCGTTGAGTTCGGCGGCAGCTTCGTCAGGGTTGAGGGTGATCCATTTCGTGCCGCGTTTGCCGCATTGAAACAGGCTGCGCAGGAATGCCATGCGCTCCGGTTTGTGACCGGAAAGGATGCGCTGCTCCGGCTGAATGAAGCGGAACTGATAGCTCGCGTAAAACGAGCCGAGCGGGCGGAGGATGCCGTTGAGTTCGAGATTGGTGATGACGGTCTCGATGACCAGCGGACGGATGTCCGTGGCATGGGCGAGATCGTACATCGAGATATCGAATTCCGCGCCTTGCAGCAGCAGATGATCGAGCAGCTGGCGGATGGCCTGCGGGGTGGGCGTGTCGCCAAAGGTGAAGTTTTCCAGCACGATGCAGTCGTCCGCACAGGCGAGGAGTTCGCAGACGGAGACCTTGCCATCGCGACCTGCGCGGCCTGTTTCCTGCGAGTAGTTTTCGAGTGTTTTTGGCAGGTTGTAGTGATACACGGCGCGGATGTCGGCTTTGTCGATGCCCATGCCGAAGGCGATGGTGGCGACGATGACATCGGTCTGGCCGTTCATGAAGGCATCCTGCGCGGCGTGCCGGTGCTCATCCGGCAAACCGGCGTGGTAGGCCAGGGCGTTCACGCCATTTTTCTGCAAATGCGTAGCGACATGCTCGGCGGTATTTTGCAGCGTGACATAGACGATGGAGGGCACCTTGCGCTTTAGCAGCAGCTTGGTGAGCACGGGCAGGCGCTGCTGTGCGGTGCAGGGCGTGATGCGGAAGTGCAGATTTGAGCGCAGGAAGGAGGTCTGCACATGATCCGCCTGAGCGATGCCAAAGGCCTTGCGAATATCCGCTGCGACCGACGGCGTGGCAGTGGCGGTGAGCGCGAGGACGGGTTTGATGCCGAGCTCCTTCGCGACCAATGCGAGGCGCAGGTATTCCGGGCGGAAATTGTGCCCCCACTCGGAGATGCAGTGCGCTTCATCAACCGCCATCATCGAGATGCGCAGGCGCTTGAGCCGCTCGACGAAGTTTTCATTCATGAGCCGCTCCGGGGCGATGTAGAGTAGCTTCAGCGTGCCGTTGCGCATGTCGTCAAAGACCTGCATGGCCTCATCCGCTGAGAGTGAGGAGTCCAAGCGTGCGGCGGCAATGCCGCGTGCGCGCAGCGCCTGCACCTGGTCCTTCATCAGCGCAATCAGCGGCGAGATGACCAGCGTAACGCCGTCCATGAGCAGCGCAGGAAGTTGATAGCAGAGGGATTTGCCTGCGCTGGTGGGGAAGAGTGCCAGCGCGCTTCTTCCTGCGAGGAGGGCCTCCATCACCTGCTCCTGCCCGGCACGAAAGACCTTGTGGCCAAAGTGCTGTTTCAGGGCGGCGCGGAGATCATGAGACATCCGCACTCATGGCACATGCGGGCTTTGGCATGCAATGCAAACCTTGCGGCTGGTTTCACACCAAAGCCTGCCGCAGCAAAATGCGAAGGCCAGCGAAAATTCGCCGGCCTCCAGCCTGATTTAACTCAGGAACGTTTCGATCAAGGCACCGATTACTTGCTGTGCGTGTCGCAGTGTTCTGCTTCGGGCTCGGTTTCTTCGACGATGGCCTTGTCCTTGAGGAACTCCATGGCTTCCTGAAGGAGGAGGTCGCCGCGTACGTTGTCGATGAGGCCGTTTTTCTGCGCCTCGGCCATGAACTTCTTGGCGGGCATCTTCTGGCGCTCGGCGATCTGGGCGAGGGCCATGGCGATTTTCTGGGCGGGAACTTCGAGGGCTTCCTTCTTGGCGATCTGCTCCAGGATGAAGCTGACTTTGACGTTCTGGCGGGCCTGATTGGTGGCGCTGTTGAGGATCTCGTCCTGCTGCTTCATCAGCTCTTCTTCGCCGATGCCCTGCTGCATGGCACGCTGGGCGATCTCGTTGGTGCGGCGCTGGGCTTCGCGGTTCACGACTTCCTGTGGAAGTTCAAACTCGACCTTTTCAAAGAGATGGGCGATGACCTGATTGGACTTCGCAGCATCGCGGGCCTTTTCACGACGACGACGGATGGCGTCGCGCACTTCGTCACGCAGGGTTTCGAGGGTCATTTCATCACCGCCAACCTTCTTGATGAGCTCTTCGGTGAGTTCCGGCACGGCCTTGTTCTTCACGCCGTGGCACTTTGCGGCCAGGGCGACGGTCTTGCCGCGCAGGGCTTCAAAGTTGAAGTCGTCCGCAATGGTGATGTTGAGTGTGCGCTCGTCATCTTTGGCGATGCCGAGGAGGCCTGAATAGAAGCCGGGGAGGAAATCGTCTTCATCGGCAAGGAGGAACCAGTTTTCCTTCATCTCCTTGAGATGAGCTGGAGCGCCCGGCATGGCTTCACTGAGCGGCTGGCCATCAAGGCTGCCGGTGACGCTGAGCACGACGACGTCTCCCAAGGAGGCGACACGGTCCACGTCTTCGTAGGTGGCTTGGTTTTCACGGAGGTGGAGGATGTCATGGTCCACATCAGCGTCGGTGACTTCGATACGCGGGAGCTTGACCGGGATGCCGGTGTACTCGGGCAGCTCAAACTTCGGCGCGAGGCTCATCTCAATGGTGAAGCTGAAGCTCTTGTCCGTGTCGTGATACATCTTGTCGTTCACGGCGAGGACATTGAGGAGTTCGAGGCCTTCGCTCTTCACGGCCTGACGCAGGCCTTCGCTGATGAGCTTCTTCTCAAGTTCGTCTTTCACTTCGTTTTCGTAGCGCTTGGCGACGATGCTCTTCGGCGTTTTGCCGGGGCGATAGCCGGGGAGGCGCACCATGCCGGCGAAGTAGGTGATGATCTCGTCACGTTCTTTGCCGACCTGGTCGGAGGGAACGCGGACGTGGGCGACGGCGCGGCAGTTGGGCTGATGTTCGACGTTGATGTTCATGAGAAAGAGGTTAGGGGGCGAAGTGTTTTCCATCGCGACAACCGTGCGGTGGGGAACCGCGTCCGGGCCGGAGGGGCGCGCATGATAGACAGTTTGACGGTTTTGACAAACAAGAACGACATCCCCGAATTTAGCCTACATGCGTATTTTTCAGAGATTTGAGGTCTGGCTGCTGCTCATCGCAGGCGGAATCGCCATTTGGTGGTCGTTTCAAACGGCCCCAAACCCGGCGGAAACCGGTCCTGGAGCGGAAATGAGCGCCGATTCCCCCCTGCAGCTCCGCCGCTGTACACTGGAGCGTGATTTTGGCAATGCCCGGCTGGATCTGGAGGTGCGCTATAAGAATGCCAGCCCCCGCCCGCTCTCGATGCAGCCGCCGGACGTGCGCCTGGTCAATGCCGCCGGCAAGGAGGTGCCGCCCTTTATTCTGCCGGTGGAACGCCCGCCCAGCATCGAAGCCGAGACCACCGGGGACATCCGTCTGCGCTTCTGGCTGGAAGAAAGCGACCTCGCTGGTCTCCTGACCCTGGAAATCCGCGGGCAGAAGCTGGAAGTGAAAAACAGCACGCCGCTGGACCTGGAGAAGCTGGACAATGCCAGGCCCAGGGTGTGGACGAGTGCGGAGTGGGCTCCCTGACGACTTTCAGGCCTGCAAAATGACCCAGGTCGCGCCCCAGGAGCCGCTGGTTTCATCCGCAGGCCAGATAAACTGCTGTACTTCTGGCAAACTGGCGAGCAACCGATGAACGCCGGTTCGGAGGGTGCCGGTGCCTTTGCCGTGAATAATGCGGACGCGCAGGAGGCCGCGCTTGCGGCATTCGGCGAAATATTCGGGCAGCAGACTGCCGATTTCATCCGGGCGGAAGGTGTGCAGATCGAGTTCGGGGCCGATGGAATGCTCCACCACATCGGGGGTCGGTTCGTCAGCGTCTGCGGGCATGGTGGAAGGTGGTTTGGCGGCACCCTGAGTCCAGCGGCAATCGTATCTATGCACAATGCTTGTGATCTGTGCTGAGGCGTCTAGCTTGTGCCAAGCGTTTCCAAGGAGTTTCTCTTGCTTTCCAACCTACGATCCTGGTTCCAGCAACTGCGTGATTTCTCACGTCAGGGCCAGGCATGGTTGCAAACCGTGGCCGCAGAGAGTGAACTCGACCCCTTTCCGCTGAAGCAAACGCTGAAGGGCTACCACAAAGAACTGTTCAAGGCAGACTTCAGAAGCGGGCTGGACGGAGCCCTGCTGGCCATACCGCAGGGAATGGCGTTTGCGGTGGTGGCCGGGCTGCCGCTGGCCTATGGCATCACCTGCTCGGCAGTGGCCTGCGTGGTCGGCGCGCTGTTGATGAGTTCGCGGCATTCCATCTATGGACCGACGAATGCCACGGCGTTCATGGTGTCGTCCTACTTCGCCTCCTTTCCAAACGTGAACCAACTGGCCTCGATGCCGATGCTCGTGTTTCTCGTGGGAGCACTGCTGATTTTTGGGGCCTATTTCCGCGTGGCGGAGATGGCGCGGTTCATCAGCCGGGCGGTGGTGGTGGCGTATCTCACTGGTGCAGCCTTGCAGATGTTTGCGCATCAGCTCCCGGTGGTGCTGGGCCAACAGATCCCTGCCCCGCCTGGCAAACCGGTGGCACGAACCCTGGTCTCCGATCTGCATGAGGTGTTGGGCAATCTGGAGACCATTCACTGGCCGAGTGCGCTGATCTGCGTGCTCGCCATTGGCTGCTACTACGGGCTCAAACGTTTCGGCAAACGCTTCCCGGCGCTGACGCTGACGCTCATCCTAATGTCTCTCATCGCCGCGCTGATGAACCACGCAGGGCTGCAGGTCGCCACCTATTCGGATTTGTCCTTTACCTGGCGCACGCTGCTGCCGCCATTTCCGGACTTCACCAGCGGCAATGCCTCGGCGCAGTTCAGCCAGCTTTTCGGGCTGGCGCTTTCGCTCGCGTTTGTCTCCATGATGGAAAACTCCGCCATGGCGCGCACGCTGGCCAGCCGGTCGGGGCACAGCGTCGATGCCAACCAGGACATGCTTAGCCTAGGTGCGGCGAATCTGGCCTGCGCCTATCTCAGCGGCATGCCCGCGTCCCATTCACTCACCCGTTCACTGGCGGCTTATGAGAGCGGGGCGGTGACGCCAGTGTCCGCCATTGTGAGTGGCGTGGTGTGTCTGGTGGCGGCACTGACGATCGGCCCGCTGGTGGCCTTCGTGCCCAAGGCGGCGCTCGGCGCGATGGTGATCTGTGTGGCCGTGGCCCTCATCAACAAGCGGCAGATCCACATCTCCATGCGCGCCACAGGGGCGGATGCGGTGGTATTTCTCACGACCTTCGCCGCCACCCTGCTCGTGCCCCTGCACGTGGCGATCTTTACCGGTGTCGGCATCTCGATCATTCTCTACCTGCACAAGGCCAGCCAGCCTTCCCTAGTGGAATATGAATTCAATGAGGAAGGCAATCTGGCCGAAGCACGCCAGGGCGGGCGCCAGCATCCGGCCATCTCGATCGTGCATGTCGAGGGCGATTTGTTTTTTGCCTCGGCCGACCTGTTCCGCACGCAAATCCTGAACTCCTGCACCGACCCCAATCTACGGATCGTCATCCTGCGGCTCAAGAACGCGCGCCATCTCGATGCCACGTGCGCCATGGCGATCGAGGAACTGGTGCGCACGCTGCGCGCCGACGGGCGTGATCTCATTGTCAGCGGTGTGTCGAAGGATCTGTACCGGGTGCTGAAGGGTGCAGGCATGGTGGAGGTGATCGGCAAAGACAATCTCTTCCCCGCCAGCCCGTCCAATCCGAATCTTTCCACCCGCAATGCTTTGCGGCGTGCGCAGGAGATTCTGGGCATCAAAGACGCCGACGTGCGTATCTACTACGATCCCTCGAAGTCCCCCAAGCCCTAGCATTGTCCCTCTCTATGAAATGGTCCTTTCGCCTCTTCACCTTTGCCGGCACGGAGGTCCGTGTGCATGCCACCTTCTTCCTGCTGCTGCTGTTTGTGGCCAGCCAGAGTTTTCTCAGTGGGCAGGGTCTTCCTGCGGCGCTGGAAATGACGCTGTTCATCACCGTCATGTTTGGCTGCGTGGTGCTGCATGAATTTGGACATGTGATGGCCGCACGGGGTTACGGCATCCGCACGCCAGACATCACGCTGCTGCCCATCGGCGGCGTAGCGCGGCTGGAACGCATGCCACGCAAGCCCTCGGAGGAGCTGGTGGTGGCGATCAGCGGCCCCATGGTGAATGTGATCATCGCCGCAGCGATTTATCTGGGTTTAGGCATCAGCACCGCGATCCATCCAGGCTATGACTTTCTCAAAACGGGCAACTTCTTCCAGAAGCTCATGGTGTGGAATGTCTTCATGGTGTTGTTCAACCTGATCCCGGCTTTTCCCATGGACGGTGGACGCATCCTGCGCGCCGTATTTGCCATGTTCATGGAATACGGCGTTGCGACACGCCGGGCGGCCGCGATCGGGCAGGGCCTCGCGATGATGGTGGCGATTTACATGCTGCTGAATCACACGTTTCATCCCATGCTGCTGCTCATCTGCTTTTTCATTTTCATGGCCGCAGGCCAAGAGGCAGCCACTGTGACCCAGCAGGAGGCCACGCGGAATCTGCGGGTGCGTGATGCCATGCTCACGGATTTTCGCAGCCTGCCGCCAGACGCAACGCTGCGTGATGGTGTCACGCTGCTGCTGGCCGGAACGCAGCAGGATTTTCCCGTGCTCGACACCCATGGCGGCATGCAGGGCATGCTGACGCGCCATGACCTGATCTCAGCACTCGCGGAAAAAGGTCCCGGTGAGGCCGTGGTGGATGTGATGCGCCCCTGCCCCGCATCGACTCAGCCCGCCAGCGAGCTAACCCAGGCGCTCGAAATCTTGAACGCCAGCGATTGTCCTGCCATTCCGGTCCTTGATCCGACCAACGGCGGACTCGTCGGCCTGCTCACCACCGAAAACGTGGGTGAATCGCTCATGGTGCGTGCGGCTTTGATGAAAATGCGAGCACAAGCCTAAGCTGGCCCCTCTGCCTGCGGCAGGTGCACCGATGGAAGCGGTGCGACGATGTTCACGGGCCAAGGGGGGAACTTCTCGAAGATGCCGGGGCCGAGTTCTTTGCTGCTGGCATAGCCGCGCCGGAACATTTCGAGCTTGGCGTCGATGTTGTCCACGTGATGCAGCGCCACAGCCTCCGGCGTCTTTGGCAGCACGGGGGAGCCGAACTCATGGGTGCCGTGATGCGCCGCGATGAGATGCAAGAGGTGGAGGCGCACGATTTCTGAGGCGGGCTCCAGGGAGGTCCATTCCACAGCCGCAGGGTCTTCCAGCAGATCCCGCCACAGCTTGTTCACCAGCTCAAGGCCTAGTGGAATGTGACCGAGCATTTCGGCGGTGAGGTTGAAGGGCATGGTGAAGCCAGACTCCGCATAGACATTCTCCCAGAGTTTGCCGCAGTCGTGAAACAAGACGCCCGCGATCATCAGATCACGGTTCAACTGCGGATAGAGGCCTGCAAGCGCCACTGCGCAGCGCATCATCTGCGCCACATGCTCCACCAGACCACCGCGGCGGGCATGATGGTTTTTGCGCGCTGCGCCGGTGCGGCGGAAGCGCTCGCCGTGGCGCTCAAGAAAGACCCGGCAGAGCTTAAGGAGACGTGGATCACGCAGGGACTCGATGAAGACGACGATGTCGGCATAATCGGCCTGCTGGCGGGCTGCGAGATCTGGGTCTCCCAGCAGCAGCGTGCTGGTTTCGTCTTCGGCGAGCAGACGCATCTGCACCTGACGTGGTTCGAGACCGTATTTGCCCTCCACCCACTGGCCGGCGAGCTGGATGAATCCGTTGCGCGCGAGTTTCGCCGCGTCTTGGAAGAGCGGATTGTTGTCAAAGACACGCCAGATGAAGGAATCAGCGGCATCAACGAGCTTCACCTCATAGAACGGACTGCCTGAGCTGGTGGCTTTTTCGATGCGTGATTCGACCTGCAAATGCAGCCGGTAAGGCTGCGGTGTTTGATTCGCGACCTGCCGCAGCTGGGTGATCGTGATGAGGTCGAGGTCTTCAGCCGTGGCGTCTTGCATGGCGGCAGATTGGCTGCGGACCACACACGGCGTCAAGAACGAAGCAGGCGAGCTTGCTCGTCGTGCTACACGACCGGCTGCCCGATCTCACGCCACGGTCCCTGCTTAAGAACGATGTCCGGCACGAGTGACTGCCAACTGAGATCGCGGGCGTGGATCATGTTGCGCACTTCGGCACTGGTGTGGAAGAGGAAGGTCTGGTTGGGCTCCTCCAGCGAACGTACGCTCTTGGTTTCGATGAGGTAACGCAGCAGGTGTTTTTGCTCGGGAGTCACACGTGCGTCGTTCAACCCGAGAATCTGGCCGTTCATCGGGTTGCCCATAGGATAGACATAGACACGCACCTGGTTTTTGAAAAGCCGCCCAAAGGATTCGAGCAGGCCGCCTTCGAGATCGGTACACCAGCGTTCGTTGAACAGCTCCTGGAACAAGGGCAGGCCGAGCACGATACCGATGGGGCACTGCGTGTGGCGCGCGAGGTAGCTGCTGACGCGGTGGAACTCCGGATAGTTCGAAATGAGCACGTTTTTGCCGAGCGCCTGCAGCACGTCTGCACGCGCGAGGAATTCGGTGTCCGGCACCTCGGCACCACTGGCGAGGAGGTTGTGCATGGTGATTTCGAGAATCTCGATGTTGTTGCGGGCTTCATCACCAAAATCTGCCTGAAACGCGGCCTGACCGCGCTCGATCATGTCGAGATTGAGCTTGGTAATGGGATCAAAGCTGCCGCGCTTGAGGAAGACCGGCTTTTTGTAAAGCACATCTGAAGCCTGCCAGATTTCGCCATCAGCGCCGAACAATGCGGCGTCAGCCAGACCGAGGCGGACGAGCTTCAATGCCACGAGGCGATCCTGGAACTCCGAGGCGGCGAAGGCGGGGCCGGAGAAGTCGATCATGTCGATTTCCACACGCTTGCGGCTCACATCATCGAGCAGGCTTTGAAGAAATGTGGAGAGGTCGTGCCGCAGATAGAAGGCGGCGTAGATAAAATTGACGCCCAGTTTGCCGAGTGCATCCGACTGCCGCGCATTGGAGACGTCGAGGAGCCGCACATGCATATGGACTTCGTTGCTCGGACCGCCAGGGTCGGTCTGAAAACGCATGCCGATCCAGCCATGACATTCCTCCTTGGTGTCGCGATAGGAACGAGCGCGCACGGTGTCCGCCAGGGTGAAGAAGGTGGTGGTGGTGCCGCGCTGGGTGTTCAAACGCTGGATGAGCATGGGGTACTCATGCTCCAGCATGGCGCACATGCGCTGACGCGAGACGTAGCGGGAACACTTGCCGTAGATCTCGTCGCTGATGGTCATGTCATAGGCAGACATGGTTTTGGCCACAGTGCCTGAGGCACCGCCGGCGCGGAAGAACCAGTTGGCGATTTCCTGACCGGCACCGATTTCAGCAAAGGTGCCGTAGATGGTGTGAGCGAGATTGATCTTGAGCGCTTTTTCAAGCGTGCCGGGGCGGTCGTTAACAGGATTCATGTGATGGCTTTATGATGCGCACTCCAGACGGCGATGCACGAAGCATTTGAAAGCAGTTCCGGCTCCCTCGGAATCTGTGAGCCAGGCTGGCGCAGCGTGTGAATGCAGAAATTCGGCCAGGGTCTGCTGGGAGGCCTGTGAGAGGCCGAGTTCGTGCAGCCAGGCGGCGTAGTCTGTGAAGTTGATGTCGGCGGTGATGTCCTGGCGGCCAGGGTTGGCATAGATGTCGGCTCCGGTGAGTCTCTGATGCAGCAGATAAGCACGCAGCGTGCCGTGTGGCCGCCGATGGTAGAGCCGGGGAAATTCGTCGCCATAATCGATGGTGAGCATGGCACCGCTGCGCCAATGCGGAGTCCATTGGTGCAGCCAGTCGCGCACGCTGAGGTGAAGCTCGCAGCGCTGGCGGTCTGCAAAGGTGGTGTGACGCAGCGCGCTGTAGTGGGCGGCGTCTAGAGCCTGCGGATGCAACTGCTCCGGCACCCAGACCTCAAGCCAGCGCTGTGCGGCGGCGTCCCATTGAACGAGCGTGGCGGGGAAGGCGTCGAGGAGTTCGTTATGGTAGATGAGTGCGCGACCCTGCGCGGCGGCGAGTGCGGATTCGAGAGAGTTGTGCCACGTCACCTTAGCACCCAGCTTCTTCTGCTGCTCCTGCCGCAGCACGGGTGAAGTCTCGACGATGTGAAAGGTGAAGCGGCGGCGCGCCCACCAGCCAAGAGACTGGCGCACCGCCTGGATGAGCGAGCCATCACCTGCGCCGATCTCGATGACATGACGAACGTACGGTTGAATGCGCGATTCTGCTTTGATCCAGACAGCGACGGCTTGCCCCAATGCCGGTGATAGCGTCGCGGAAGTGGAGAAGTCGCCGCTTACACCGACGGTCTTGATATGGCGGGTGTAGTAGCCGCGTTCGGGATCGAACAGGGCGCGCGCCATGAAGGCGGAGAAGGGCTCAGAAACTGCGGATGATTTCATCGGCGATGATCTGCAAGCCTTCGCTTACGATGTGCTCCGGCTGCGAGTAGGTGAGACGCAGGCACTCATGCGGATGACGCCACTCTTTCTCCAGGCCGTAGGCGAAGTAATGGCCGGGGATGACGAGCACCTTACGTTCTTTGAGCCGGCGATACAGTTCTGCAGCAGGGATGGGCAGGCCATTGACCCAGAGCCAGAGGAAGAAGGCTCCCTCCTGGGCATGCAAGGCCCACGGGACGCGATCTCCCAGCGCTGATGCGAGAACGGATTTGGCGAAGTCGGAGCGTTCGCGGTAGAAGGGGCGAATGACCGAGGGGCCGAGTTTGACGAGGGTGTCGTCTTTGAGCAGCGGCATGAGGAGCGCCTGGCCGAGATTGCCATTCGCCAGCGAGACGATGGCGTTCATGTTTGAGAGCGCCTTCACGATGTGCGGATCGGCGACGATCATGGCGGTGCGCAGGCCGGGCAGGCCGACCTTGCTCATGCTGATGCTGAAGATCATGCCCGGCTGCCACTTGGGCTGGAAGCCATTGTGGATGACCCCGGGAAAGGGATGGCCGTAGGCGTTGTCGATGATGAGCGGGATGCCGTGGGCGTCCGCCAGCGCGTGCAGACTGTCGAACTCGTTTTGAGTGAGTACGTTGCCCGTGGGATTGGTGGGGCATGAGACACACATCGCGGCGATGTCGGGCGTGATGCGCAGCTGATCAAAATCGACGTGGTATTTGATCTCGTTCGGGGCGGTTTCGACAATGCGTGGCAGACAGGCGGTGAACTGTCCGGCGCTGAGCGCCTGATTGGCGTAGCCAATGTATTCAGGCAGCAGCGGGAAAAGAATACGGCGCTTGGTCGTGCCCGTCTGACCGGCGAGCAGATTGAAGAGCAGGAAGAACGCCGACTGCGAACTGGGCATGACCGCGATGTTCTCGTGGGTCACATTCCAGCCGCATTCGCGCTTGAGAAAGGCGGCGAAGGCTTCACGGAAGAGCGGATTGCCACCGGGGGGATCGTAGTTGAGGAGTGTGCGGTCGATGCTGCCGTCGTCGAGCATGGCGTGCATGCGGTCGCGCCAGAGCTGCTGCACGGCGGGAATGGCGGCAGGCTGGCCGCCGCCGAGCATGCGCATGTCTGGATGCGTGGTGAGCGCGGCACCGCAGTCATCCATGAGTTCCTGGATGCCGCTGGGGCCTGCAAGGCGCTGGCCGATGTCTGAGAAGGTTGGTTGCATCAAGAGGCGACAGAGGTCTGCACCCAGTCGCGAATGCTGAAATCTGGCGCAGCTTTTTCAATCTGCCAGCGGCCGTCTGCGTTTAGTCTGACACTGCCGAGCCAGCGCTGATGCCACTCCTCGGGTGCGATCATGCTGAGCTGGCGCCCGCCCTCGACTTCGTAGAGGTGATAAACCTCGCCACAGACAGGTTCGAAACCGAAGTGGCTTTCGTAGATGAGCTTGTTCCAATTGAACGCGTCGATGACTTCCATGTAGCGCTCCTGGATTTCGACCATCTCCTGCTGGAGCACGCGCTCGACACGGGAGACGCCGCGGGATTTGAAGCTGGTGAGATCCTGGGGGATGATTTTGGCAGCGAGGCGCGAAACCGGATACGACAGGTAGTTGCCCCGAGGTTCAGGGGCTTGAAGAGCAGCGTCAATAGGGTCCAAAGCGGGGGCGTTTTCTCTCATAGATTGGATTGCGTGAACAGGGGATGCAACGGTGCTTTGATTTGAAAAGCCACACCGCGGGCTTAGAATGCGGCATGAAGAACGTCTCGAAACCGCTGCTGGCCGCACTGCTCTCTGCGTTGCTGGCCTCCTGCGCCACCACCACGATGGACAGCATTCCGACACTGGCGGAACTGAATGCCTATGAAAAAGTGATCCGTGCCAGGTATCAGGTCATGTACGATGAGCTGGAGCACAAACGCGCCAGCGGCTCCCTCAGCAAGGCGGAGTATGAAGAACAGAAGCGCATGCTGGACTCCAAGGTCGCTGAAAGTGTCAACAATGCGGCATGGAACAAACACTACTTGGCTGAATCAGAGCGCAAATCCGACGGCGTTCCGACTCCTGATAATCCGGTGGCTTTGAATCCAGGACAAGTCGCGCCAGGAGGAAATTCCTTTTACCGCCCCTCATACCAGAATTATGGTGCCGTTACAGGCATGGGAGGCTCAGCCGGTCTGGGCAGCATTCGCGGTGCCAGCGATCAGATTGGCCAATCGAAGACCATCCGCAATGATGCCATGTCAGCCGGGGGCACCTATCTTTCGGCGCCACCGCCAGGCTCCATTTACGATCAAGATGTGAAGCGTTAAAACGCCGCCTCCCTCCTGGCCCGACATTGCGACAGAGGAGGTGCCCATTAAAATAAAACGAGAAAGCCCTGTGAGGAGTGATCCCCACAGGGCTTTGGGAGGCGGATTACTCCGCCACATTGACCTCGTCAGGAGGTCAACGCGTTACTACTTCTTGGAAGCCTTCTTTGCCGCTTTCTTGGCGACCTTCTTGACGGCTTTCTTTGCGGGCGCCTTTTTGGCGGCTTTCTTTGCAGCTTTCTTAGCCATGGTGTTTATCCTCTGTTTGTTGTTGGTTGCGTTGTTGTTTTGTTTTGCCACGGACGCGCTTTTGGCACCTCCACGGACACTTTTTCCTGCGGCGGCCGGAGCGGCGGCGCGCTTTTCTTCGATCGCGGCCTGCGCTGCGGCAAGGCGTGCGACCGGGACCCGGAAAGGACTGCAACTCACATACGTGAGGTCTGCACGATGGCAGAATT
>NCCR01000114.1 GCA_002279765.1 Verrucomicrobia bacterium 12-59-8
CAGGGCACGGTCTTTGAAATCATTGCTGTAACGTTTTCGATTCACTGTCTTCATGGTGCTTGTCCCTTATTCCCTGGTCCAAGATTTTAGCGCACCTCAGAAAACCACGCATCAAGCGCTATCCTCAACCCGTAACCCAAATCACGGCATGTGTAACCTATGTCCTGAGCCAAATGTGTTACCCATGTCCTGACCGCGCCCCGACCCTTTTCACCTTTCACTTACCCCTTTTCACTTCTTCCAGTGACATTCATACCAAAACCCATCACCTCCCAGCCTTGATTCCCCTTCCCGAACCCGCTCCAATGCCTGCATGAATCCTTTCGATCTTCAGGTCAATGGCTACGCCGGCACCGACTTCAACGGCGACAACCTCACCGCCGAATCCCTCCACCACGCCTGTGAGGCCCTCGCGGAGGATGGGTGCGCTGCCATTCTCGCCACCTTCATCACAGATGAAATCCCCACCCTGGAGCGCCGCATCGGCAAACTGGTCGAATTGCGCGAAAAGGACGAACTCGCCCGCCGCATCATCACCGGAATCCATATCGAGGGGCCGTTCATCAATCCCATCAAAGGCTACGTGGGCGCGCATCCGCCCCAGGCGGTGAAGCCCGCGAATGTGGACGACGCCAAGCGCCTTCTCGCCGCCGCCGGAGGCCTCGCAAAACTCGTCACCCTCGCCCCCGAACACGACGAGGGCAGCAAGACCACCGCCTTCCTCGCCTCCCAAGGCGTCACTGTTTCCGCCGGTCATTGCGATCCCTCGCTCGATCAGCTCAGCGCCGCCTGCGATGCCGGTCTGACGATGTTCACCCACCTCGGCAACGGCTGCCCCATCCAGATGCACCGCCATGACAACATCATCCAGCGCGCGCTCAGCCTGAATGACCGCCTTTGGCTCTGCTTCATTCCTGATGGCGTGCATGTGCCCTTCTTTGTGCTGAAAAACTGGCTCGCCAGCATCGGCCTGGAGCGCACCATCTTCGTCACCGACGCCATCTCCGCCGCCCGCCTCGGCCCCGGCCGCTACACCCTCGCCGGATGGGACATCCTCATCGGCGGCGACCTCGTCGCCCGCTCGCCGGATGGCACCCATTTCGTCGGCAGCACCGTCACCGTGCCGCGAATCAAGGCCAATGCATATGCGGAGCTGGGAATGAGTGAGGCGGACTTGAAGCAGGTGCTGGATGTAAACCCGAGACTGGCGATCAGCATGTAACGTCCAATGGAAAGGGAAGCGATGACCCGCGACCAAAAGATCTCAGAAATAGCGATCCATTTGATCTGTGAAGCATCTATGAGGCGCGACTTATGGCGCGCTACTTCGATAGGTCTGATACACGACGAAGCGACAATTCCTTTCGTTCTGAAAAGAAACGAACTGCCTCTGGTGAGCGCTTCTTTTACTGAAGGTGACTGGTATGTATGGACGACACAAAGACTTGTGTCCGTATGCGACAAGAAACACTACGAGGTGAATGCCGAGTCGCTTATACGCGCTGCGTTCGGCAATTTTAAGGAGTCACCTCAGCTGGTGAATCCTCCCGCAGGCCTGATCCATACCAACATCGCCACATTATCCTCAACCAGAGGTGTCGCGGCACGAATTCGCTATGAGACCGGATATGCCTCCATGGGACCGATTCAGTGCTTAAAGTATTGGGAGCTGAAACACCCCATTCTCGACAAGCTCATGACTCCGGAAGAGCATGCCGCCTTTCGAAGGCAAAGGAATCAAGGTTGATACGATTGCGGTTGCGGCGACACATTTCGGAATGCCCGCCATTCCCGTGACATGAACCATCTCCTCTGGCTCGAATCCCATCGCGGTCGCTACACCGTCGTCCGCTGGCTTTTTCCACGCCTGCTGGCAGGCATCTACCTCATCGCCTTCATCTCTTGGGGCCTACAGTATGACGGCCTCGTCGGTGAAAACGGCATCCTGCCTGCAAAAACCCTGTTCGAAAACATCCACGCCTTTGAAGCGCGCGAGCACCACACCCTGTTCTGGCAGTTCCCCAGCCTCTTTCACTGGCATTACAGCGATGCCTTCGCCCATGGCTGCCTGATCACCTGCTGCGTGCTGGCCGTGCTCGTGATGGCGGGCGTGGCGCAGGGCCCGCTGCTGGCGCTGCTGTGGTTTGGCTACCTCTCCTTCGCCACCACCGGCGACATCTTCATGGGCTACCAGTGGGATGCGCTCCTGCTGGAGGCCGGACTCCTCGCGCTGATCATCGCCCCATGGCGTTTGTGGTCTTGGCGCAATCCGACGGAACCGCCACGTGGCTCGATCTTCCTCCTGCACTGGCTGCTCTTCCGCCTGATGTTTCTCTCCGGCTATGTGAAGATCGGCGGCGGAGATCTACCTTGGCAGGACATGACCGCGCTGCTCTACCACTACGAGACACAGCCGCTGCCAAACGGCCTCTCATGGTTCGCCCACAACGCGCCACGCTGGTTTCACATCACCAGTTGCTGGATCATGTACGGCATCGAGGTCGGCCTGCCCTTCGCCATCTTCCTCGGCCGCTGGGGGCGTCTCACCGCTGCGCTCGGCTTTCTCGGCCTGATGGCGATCATCTCCGCCACCGGGAACTACAATTTCTTCACCCTCCTAACCGCCACGCTTGCCCTCACACTATTGGACGACCGCTGGTGGCCGAAATCCGTCCGCACCTGTCTGCGAATCTCCCCCGAAGCCCCGCGCCCATCCTTTGCCCGCTGGACGCAATGTCCTGCGCTGGCGGCTCTCATACCTGTCATCGCTTTCACCCTCCTGGCTGCGGATTCCTTCCTCGCCGGACGCATCCGCAACTTCAAGCCCGTGCTCCCCGCCGTGCTGCACGAAAAACTCGACGCGCCCATCGCCCGCTCTCGTTCGTTCAACGCCTACGGCCTCTTCCAGGACATGACCGAGGAGCGGCCTGAGATCATCCTCGAAGTCAGCGACGACGGCGCGCTCTTCCTGCCGCTGGAGTTCAAGTACAAGCCTGGCGATCCCAAGCGCCGCCCGCCTTTCATCGCCCCGCATCAGCCACGGCTGGACTGGCAGATGTGGTTCGCCGCGCTGTATCCCAACTACGATCCGCAGCGGGATGCGAACCCGAACTCTCCCATGCATTGGTTCGGCCAGTTCTGCACCGCCCTGCTCCAGCACAAGCAGCGCGTGTGGGACCTGCTGGAGCCCCCGCCCTTCCCGGTCGAAAAAATCACCCACATCCGCGCCCGGCTCTACCGCTACCATTTCACCAGCCCGGAAGTGCGAGAAGTCTCAGGCGAGTGGTGGGAGCGTGAATTTATCGGCCCGTTCAGCGGCACCATGACTCTCAAAACAGCGCCTCGCTGAGGCGTTCAGAGGGTCCTTCTACCCACCCCAGCTCATGAAAAGGACAACGCTAATTGATCGTTGACCGTGCGGTTGGGCATTGCACAGGCACGCGGGTGTTTTAACATAGGCTCACTTCCCATCCTATGACCGACTCTCAAGCAGCAATCGATTATCTGGAGCAGCAGATTCCCAGTCTGTCTGCCGCAGCGGTGGATGTCGCCTACTGGCAGGCTCTAGCCTCAGGACAGACGGTACTGGTGAGCGAGGAAGGCGGGATTTATCAAGCCTTCGCCGACGGCACGCGCCAGCTGCTCAAGACCACGGAAAAACCGCTCAGCATACCGGTTGGCACCCGTGTCCGCATTCCCTGAATCATGCATCCTCCACGCATGCGCATGTTCGCAGGGCCGAACGGCTCTGGCAAAAGCACGATTCCTGCTTTCCTGGTTTCCTTATTCCTGTTTCAGGGGGCGGCTGGACCATGAGCCGGAGTTTTTGAATGAGGAAGGCAGGAAGGCAGGAACCGGATTGGGTTGCTGGTTTCCTTACAGCGTTTGGCGAAAGGGATTGGCGGAAAGGGAGCGTGGGGACGCGCGGCGGCGGTTGGAGGACCAACCGCCCTACCGCGTGCTGGGTGCTGGCATGTGCCGCTGCCGGGTTATTCGGCCTGCTCTTCCCAGAGCTTGCGCCAGTGGTCGAGGCGTTCTTTGACGCGGGCTTCGAGGCCGTTGGCGGTGGGGTCGTAGTACTGCTTCCCGCCTTCGAGGCAGCGCTGGGGGACGAAGCCGCCTTCGTAGTTGTGCGGGTACATGTAGCCTTCGCCGTGGCCGAATTCTTTGGCGGCTTTTTTGTGGTGGGCGTCCCGCAGGTGTTTGGGCACGGGGAGGGTGCGACCGTTTTTCACATCGTCCAAGGCGGCGTCGATAGCGGTGTAGGAGCGGTTGCTCTTAGGCGCGGTGGCATTGTAGATGGTGGCGTGCGCGAGGATGATGCGGGCCTCCGGCATGCCGATGAATTCGACGGCCTGCTGCGCGGCGACGGCAACGCGCAAAGCGTTACTATCTGCCATACCAATGTCTTCGCTGGCGGCAATGACGATGCGCCGGGCGATGAAGCGGATGTCTTCCCCGGCGTAGAGCATTTTGGCGAGCCAGTAGAGCG
Source organism: Verrucomicrobia bacterium 12-59-8 (assembly GCA_002279765.1). The sequence continues at coordinate 4,493 of NCCR01000114.1, forward strand.
CGGCGTCGGGGTCGGAGGCGCGCATGCTTTTGATGAAGGCGCTGATGGTGTCGTAGTGCGCGTCGCCATCGCCGTCATAGACAACGGTTTTTTGCTGCACGGATTCCTCGGCGGCGAGCAGGGTGATGACGATCTCGCCAGCGGCATCGGGCTGGGTGGAGAGGACGGCGAGTTCGAGGGCATTGAGGCAGCGGCGGGCATCGCCATCTGCGACGGTGGCGAGGTGGAGGCGTGCGTCTGGCTCGATGCGGGCGTGCATGCCGCCGAGGCCGCGCTCGACATCGCCCAAGGCGCGGTCCATGAGGGCTTCGAGGTCGGGGATGCCCAGGGGCTCCAGGGTGAAGACCTGGGAGCGGCTGACGAGCGGGCTGTTGACGTAGAAGAAGGGATTGTGCGTGGTGGCACCGATGAAGCGCAGGGTGCCGCGCTCCAGATGCGGGAGGAGCACGTCCTGCTGCGCTTTGTTGAAGCGGTGGATCTCATCCACAAAGAGGATGGTGGTCTTGTTGTAGAGGCGGATGTGATGCCCGGCGTTTTCCGCTTCTTTGCGGATGTCTGCCACGCTGCTTTCCACGCCGCTGAGGGTGACGAAGCGTGACTGCGTCTCCTGGGAGATGATGTGGGCGAGCGTGGTCTTGCCCACGCCGGGCGGACCGTAGAGGATGAGGGAGGAGAAGCGGTCTGCCTGCACGGCACGGCGCAGGAGCTTGCCCTCTGCCAGGATGTGCTGCTGGCCGACGTACTCCTCCAGCGTGCGCGGCCGCATGCGGGAGGCGAGGGGCGCGCCTGCATGATGCACCGCTGCGCCCGCGCGTGGTAGCGCAGGGGGCGGTGGGGCAAAGAAGTCGTCGCTCATGCAGTGGGGGTGGGACGATGAATGACGCGGAAACGTCCCGGCGGCAAATCGCAGTTTGCACCTGTTCTTGATATGCGGCATTACATTGCCAACGGTCATGAAGCTCGAGAACCCCTTCCCTGGCATGAATCCCTGGCTCGAAATCGGCTGGGAAAATACCCATGCAACGCTGCTGACGTACATCAAGGATGCGCTCAATGAATCCCTGCCGCCGGATCTGCGCGTGCGCACCGAGGAGGGCGTGACCATTGGCTCTGGAGATGCTGAAACGGGTCATGGTTCCAAACGCCGTCCTGACGTGTCCGTGACAGAGTCATGGAAACTCGGCAATCCGCCGCAATGGCAGCCCGAGCCAGCCACTGGCAGCACTCTCCTGGCAGAGCCTGACCAAATCGTGCAAGAAGACCATGTGCCACCTCGCTGGCTGGAGATCACGGACAGCGCCGGCAGGCTGGTCACGGTGATCGAGCTGCTAAGCCCCTCCAACAAGACCTATGACCGGCAGGAGTACAAGCTGCGCCAGCACCGCTATCTGGAGTGCCGCGTGAATCTCGTGGAAATCGATCTTCTGCTCTCGGGCGCGCACACGGTGGCCGTTTCCCCGGACCTGCTGAAACCTGCGGACGGCAGCGCGCGCTACATGGTCTGCGCCGCCCGTGCGGCCCTGTCCAGCCAACGAGAGATCTACCTGCTGCCGCTGCGGGAGCGGCTGAAACCTGTGCGCATCCCGCTGCGCGCTACGGACAAGGATGTCATCCTGGACCTACAGCCCCTCATTGACCGCAGCTACCAGACCGGCCGCTACTGGCAGACCGACTACACGAGGCCACTGCCCCAGCCACTGAATGACGCAGACGCCGCGTGGGCTGCGGAACTGCTGAAAGAGGCCGGGTTGCTTGACCGGCCATGAAGCTCTCCAAAAAAGCCGAATACGCCCTCCGCGCCCTGGTGGCGATGGGGCGTGAGCGTGAGGGCACGAACTTTTCCATTCAGGATCTGGCGAACAAGGAGCACATCCCGCTGAAGTTTCTGGAGCAGATCCTGCTGGCGCTGAAAAACGGCGGGCTGCTGCGCAGCAAGCGTGGCGTGGGCGGCGGGTATCAGCTCGTGACGCCGCCCTCCCGCATCACGCTGGGAGAGGTGGTGGTGCTGTTTGACGGGCCGTTTGATCCCATTCCGGGGGCGGATCAGGATGCGCTGGGGCAGGTCTTCTGCGGGCTGCGGGACCAGGTGGCGCAGTGGTTTGCGGAGCACACGGTGGCGCAGATCATCGAGAAGGAGCGCTCGCGGGAGACGGTGTCGTTTGAGATCTGAAGCCGCCACAGCGCGTGGCGGGCGTCATTTCCCGGCGGGTGGCGGAGCGGTGGGGATGAGCCCGGCTTTCTTCTTGGCCTCGGCCTCCAGGCGTGCCTCGGTGGCGTAGGGATTGGCGGGCATGAGGCTGAGCGGGATGGGGGCACGGCGAAACTTGTCTCCGGGGCCGTAGTTTACCGCGAGGTAGGTGATGATGGATTTCTCAATTGCCGGTTCGAGCTTCCACAGGCCGCCGTGCTTCTGCATCCAGACGAGGGTGTCTGCCCAGGTGGATTCGGTGCCGCGCTGCTGTAGAAACGTCTTGGGAGAATGGCAGATGATGCAGTGGTTGCGGACGATCTCCCAGTCTCCGGTCATCTTCATGCCGGTGGTGGGATCGAGCGGGGTCGGCTCCTGCGCAGCGCATGCGCTGTGAAGCATCAGCATCAACGTGAAGGCAAGGAGGAAGCGCATGATCAGACGGCCTGGAGGGCGATGCGGTGGCAGGAGTTGTTGAGGTAGCCTTTGGGGTTCCAACCCGGGAGGATCATGGGCTGTGCCTGCCCGTGGCTGTCCACGGCGCGGGCCCACACTTCGTAATAGCCTTTTTTCGGGAGGGTCAACTGCGTGGTCCAATGCTGCCAGGCGTAGCGGTTCACGGGTTTCTCCAGCGTGGTCTTCTGCCAGGTGGCACCGAAGTCGAGGGAGACCTGCACTTCTGCGACTTCCTGTTCGCCGGCCCAGGCATGACCGCGCAGGGTCAGCGGAGTGGTGAGGGGCTGGCTGAGGCCTGATTTGGGAAAGGTGATGAGGGACTTCACGGGCATGGACTCGATGATGACCATGTCCTCGTCCGGCACCTTGGAACCGGGAGCCACGGGATAGCGCGGCATGCGGTAGGAATCGCCGGTCATTTTTTCGCCGTCGTGCTCGCGATCGCGAATGACGATCTTGTTCAACCACTTGCCGCAGGTGGAGGCGGGCCAGCCGCCAAAGACGAGGCGCAGCGGGTGGCCGTTCTGCCAGGGGATGTCCTCTCCGTTCATGGCAAAGGCGAGGAGGGTTTCAGCCTCCAGCGCTTTGCGGAGGGGGGCACCGCGAGAGATGACGGTCTTTTTCACGTCGCCGGAGAGATGGATGTCCGCGCCGTAGTAGCCGATGTACACGGCGTCTGGCTTGATGCCGCAGTGCTGGAGGACATCGCGCAGGCGCACGCCGGTCCATTGCGGGCAGCCGACGGCACCGGTGGTCCACTGCGTGCCATGGGTGGGCGGATTGAACTCGCTGCGGCCGTTGCCGGCGCATTCCAGCACCAACTGCACGGTGTGGTGCGTGAACTTTTCCTTCAATTCCTTGAGGGTTAAGGTCATGGGCTTGACGCAGCTTTCGCCGGCGATCTCGAGCGTCCAATTCTCGGGTGCCAGTGCCTCAGGAGCGGGGGCGATGCCGTTGTTGCGGATGAAGAGATGCTTGGCGGGCGTGACGGCGTCATCGAGCAGATGGGCGGGAGTCTCAGCGAGCACGGGGCGGTCATTGAGAAAGGTGAGGCCTTCCTTGCCGGGGATCTGTAGGGGCTCGGTGCTCTGGGCCATCGCGAGCGGGATGAGGCCTGCTGGCATTTTGTCGGCAAACACGATCTCCGCGCCGACGGCGGCGGTCATGGAAGCGAGGCCGAGGCGCTCGAAGAATCCACGGCGGCTGACGGATGGGGCCGGGTGGGAGGTGCTGGTGTCATCCGCCGGGGGCTGGAACTGGTGCGTGGAAGGCTGCGGATCGGGGCGCTCAGTCATGGCAATCATGGGCGGAAGAATACGCGGCAAGGGGTCGGGTTCTATAGCGATTTCGGAAACCGATTGGCTGAGGCGCGGTGGTGGGACGCGTGGGGGGATTGGATTGGTTTCCTGCATTCCTTATTTCTATTTCAGGGGGCCTGCGGAGTGACCGGAGTTTTTAATGAGGAAGGCAGGAAGGCAGGAACCGGATTGGCGGACAGGCGCGTGGGGACGCTCGGCGGCGGCTTGAGGACAAGCTGCCCTACCGCGTGGTGGGGCTGGATTGGTTTCCTGCTTTCCTGCTTTCCTTATTCCTATTTCAGGGGGCCTGCGACATGAGCCGGATTTTTAATGAGGAAGGCAGGAACCGGATTGGCGGAAAGGCGCGTGGGGGACGCTCGGCGGCGGCTTGAGGACAAGCCGCCCTACCGCGTGGTGGGCATGCGCGCACCCAGCGCGAGGTAGGGAGGGCTGTCCTCAGCCCTCCGCCGAGAGCGAGATGAACCTGCGAAAAGCGACTGACAGCAGCGGATTCCTGGGTGACTCGCAGCAGCGGAGCCGGGAGTGTACTACACGCATGCATACCCCGCTATAGACCACGGCTTGAGGACAAGCCGCCCTACCTTGCGCTGGGTGCTTGTGTGCGTAATGCGGGGTCGGGAGACGCGGGCACTTGGGTGGGGCGTGAGTGGATGGAACTCACGCCCTCAGATCACTGCATCCCCTGCCCTGCTGATGGCTGCTACTGCCAGTTGCCAAAGGCATACGGGCTGTTGCCGGGGTAGTAGCTGGACTGCTGGCCGTAGCCGTAGCTTGGCTGCTGGCCGTAGCCGTAGCCATTCCTCGGCGGGCAGCTCTGCTGGCTGTAGCCTTGGTTGTAGCGCTGATTGTAATTGGGCTGGCCGTAGCCTTGCTGGGGGTAGCCACGCTGGCCGTAGCCTTGCTGGCTGTTGCTGAGCATGCTGCCAGCCAAAGCTCCCAGGACGCCACCGACGGCGGCACCTTCCAGACCCCGACGACTCTGACTGCCAATGATGCCGCCTGCGCCCGCGCCGATCAGCGCACCGGCGACGGTGCCGCTGGCTTGGGAACGCCCATAACCGCCGCCGCCGTAGCCGTTGTTGTAGCCGCCATAGCCACCGCCGCCGTAGCCGTATCCATACGGGTCCGCGCAGGAGGTGAGGGAGAATGTCAGCAGCAGGGTGCCAAAGGACAGTGTGCGAACGAGAGAGGTCTTCATGGGGTGATGGTGTGAATCTTGTCCTGGTCTCTGACGCTGTCTTTAACGGAGTATTCGATTCTTTTTTTCCGGGCAGGTCGGAAAGTGGGCGGCAGGGGGCTCAGCCGAGCTGAAAAAGACATTCGTCGATTTCCATGCCCCGGGCGTTTGCGTATCCGCAGCTCTGGCCGACCAGGGCAAAGCCGCAACGGGTCAGCACGCGAATGGAAGCTGTATTGTCCGCAGCAGCACGAGCGTAAATGGGACGCGCTGGCTGAAAATGCCGGAGAAATTCGGTGAGTGCGCGGGTGGCGATGCCCCGGCCCCAGGATTCCCTTTCCAGCCAATAGGTGACCTCCGGCCTGCCGTCTTCCACATAGCTCATGACGTGCCCGGCAACTCGGTCGTCCCGCACGATCGTGCGGACGATGATGTCAGGGGCCGCGAGGATGCGTTTCCAGTGCGCCATGAATGCAGCATGGTCAGCGGGATCTTTGACGGTGAAGGCGGCTTGGTAGGCCGCATCTTTGTCCAACTGGTGCAGGAAAAAGACCGGGAGGTCATCTGGAATGACTGGGCGCAGCAAAGGTGGCGCTGGTTCAAGTGTGCATTCGGGAGAGAAAGCCATGGCGGCTACGTGAGCCGAGGGAGATGCGCTGTCAATTTTGACTCCTTGTCTTCCCCCGCAGTTGCAAAAACACCGCGCCTGCGGCTGGGTGCCTCCCACCATGAAGTTCCTCCCAACCCTCCTGCTTGCCACGCTTGCCGCCGTCTCCCCGCTTGGGGCGGCAGATTCTTATGACATCGTCATTTATGGCGGCAGCTCGGGGGGCATCACGGCGGCGATCCAGGCGGCGCGCATGGGCCGGACGGCGGTGATCATTGAGCCGACAAAGTTTCTGGGCGGGCTGACCACGGGCGGGCTGGGCGCGACGGACATCGGCAACAAGAAGGCCATCGGCGGCATCTCGCGGGAGTTTTACGCGAATGTCTTCCAGTACTACAACGACCCGGCGAAGTGGCGGCAGCAGACGCGGGAGGAGTACTTTGCCAAAAGGCAGCACGGCAACACGGGCAGCGAGGATACGATGTGGACCTTTGAGCCGCATGTGGCGACGGAGATCTATGATGCGATGCTGGCGGCTGTGAAGGACAAGGTGACGGTGGTTTTCAGCGAGCGGCTGGATTTGAAGAAGGGCGTGGTGAAAGAGGGCGCACGCATCGCGAAGATCGTCATGGAGAGCGGGCGTGATTTCGCGGGCAAGATGTTCATCGACGCGACCTATGAGGGCGACTTGATGGCGAAGGCGGGCGTGAGCTACGCTGTGGGCCGTGAGGCGAATGCGATGTATGGCGAGACGATCAATGGCGTGCAGAAGGCGAAGACGATCCACCATCAGTTCGTCAAGAACGTGGACCCTTATGTAAAGCCGGGCGATCCGAAGAGCGGTGTACTGCCGGGCATTGATCCGGGTGACATCGGCGAGGACGAAAGCGGCGACCGCAAGCTGCAGGCCTACAACTTCCGCATGTGTACCACCGATGTGCCGGAAAACCGCCGCGACTGGGAGAAGCCGACGAACTACGATGAGGCGTGGTTTGAACTGGCACTGCGCAATGTGGAGGCGGGCGATGAGCGCATCTCCTGGTCACCCACAGGGATGCCGAACCGCAAGACGGACACGAACAACAACTTCGCGATCAGCACGGATTTCATCGGCCAGAATTTTGAGTATCCCGAGGCGGATTACGCGACGCGGGCGAAGATCTGGCAGGCGCATGAGGACTGGCAGAAGGGCCTGATGTGGACGTATGCGTACCACCCGCGTGTGCCGGAAAAGATGCGTGCGGCCTTCCAGAAATTTGGTCTGGCGAAGGATGAATTTCAAGACAACGGCAACTGGCCGCGCCAGCTCTATGTGCGCGAGGCACGCCGCATGGTGGGCGGCTATGTGATGAGCGAGAAGAACTGCAAGCGCCGCGAGATCGTGGAGGACAGCGTGGGCATGGGCGCGTACAACATGGACTCGCACAATGTGCAGCGCTACATCACGAAGGAAGGTTTTGTGCGCAATGAGGGGGACATCCAGATCGGCACGCGGCCCTACCCGATCAGCTACCGCAGCATCACGCCGAAGGCGGAGGAGTGTGCCAATTTGCTGGTGCCGGTGTGCCTGAGCGCGAGCCACATCGCGTATGGCAGCATCCGCATGGAGCCGGTGTTTATGGTGATGGGGCAGAGCGCGGCGACGGCGGCGGTGCTGGCCCTTGAGAGCGGCAAGGAGCTGCAGCAGATCGATTTGGCCAAGCTCAAAGAGAAGCTGCTGGCGGATGGGCAGGTGCTCGATTTTGAGTCGCCGCCGGCACCGGAGCATGTGTCGATCAGCAAGGAGAAGCTCGGCGGCATAGTGGTGGATGACAGCGAGGCAGAGCTGACGGGGTTCACGAGCGAAGGGCAGACCACGCCGGGCTTTGTGGGGACGGGCTACCGCCATGATGACAACACGGCCAAAGGCGAGCAGAAGGCGCGCTTCACGCCGGATCTGCCGGAGGCGGGGGAGTATCGCGTGGCGATCACTTATACGGCGCTGAGCAATCGCGCGGACAAGGTGCCGGTGGTCATCCATCATGCGGGTGGGGAAGCCACGGTGCTGGTGAATGAGAAGAAGAAAGCGCCGGAGAGGGATGGGCTGCTGCCGCTGGGGACGTACCGGTTTGAGAAAGGGAAAGCGGGATGGCTGGAGGTGCGCAATGAGGGCACGAAGGGCCATGTGATCATTGATGCGGCGCAGTGGCTGCCGGTGAAGTGAGGCGGATTTTTGAATGAGGAAGGCAGGGACTGGAGTGGGTTGCTGTGTTCTGGGTTTCCAGCCATAGCGCGTTTGGCGATGCGGATTGGCGGAGAGGGGGCGTGGGGACGTTCGGCGGCGGCTTGGGGACAAGCCGCCCTACCGGCGCTGGGTGCTTGTATGCGCGGTGCGGGGTGGGGCGGGATTGGATTCCTGCTTTCCTGCTTTCCTTATT
>NCCR01000115.1 GCA_002279765.1 Verrucomicrobia bacterium 12-59-8
GAGATCAACACGCCGTTCGGAACCATAGTATTGAAAAAGCAGAAGACGCCTTTGCCCGGAAGATGAACCACCTGCGGTGGATGGATAAATATTGCCAAGAAAATAGCCTTCCACACGTGAATGGCACTCGGTTAAGGGCTGGCTCGGTTTGCTTCCCGGTCTTGTGTTGCCATACCCGGGGTCGCCTTGCTGAGGCTCGGCTGACTCTGGGCTCAATCGACGGTGGTCGAAAACAAAGTCCACGTACACGACTTCCACGCCACGCTTCTGCACCTGCTCGGCATGGATCACGAAAAGCTCACCTATCGCCACGGCGGCCGGGATTACCGGCTCACCGATGTGTTTGGCAATGTGTTGCGGGACATTCTTGCCTGAGGCTGCAGGCTTGGTCAGGTGAAAAGGATGTGCGTTCCGGCACCGGCGGACTCTTCGTAAAACTGACCCACGGTCAGCACGCCATCCACGCGGTCCATCAGGTCTTCCTTCTTGAGCTTGAACATGTCCATTGCGAGCTTGCAGGCGTAGATCTTGCCGCCGGAGTCGGAGATGAGTTCGAGGAATTCGCGCACGGGTGGGATGTCGAGCTTTTCCATCTCCTTGTTCATCAGATGCGTTGCAAAGGCGGACACGCCGGGGATGGCGCCCATCACCGTCGGGAAGGGCAGGGTCATCGGCAGGCCGAGCATAGGCATGGCCATGTTCAGCGCGGCATTGCCCACAGTGGAGACTTTCAGATGGTCCAGTGTTTGATTGGCCAGGGCATTCAGACCGAAGAAGGTGAAAAACAGCGAGGCTTCGATGCCTTCCATGCGGGCACCGTTGGCCATGATCAGCGCGGGGTAGATGCCATCCAGTGAGCCTTTGCTCACGATGATGGACATTTTCTTCACGGGTTGTTTGTCGTCTGGGGTGCTCATGATCGGGGGAAGGGGAGGGGGGTTAAATGCAGCCGACGGGTTTGGGAATGCCAGCAATCTTGGAGGACTTCTTCAACGGGCCACCGGGAAACAGATCGTAGAGTTCCTTCGTCGTTACCACGCCGCTTTTTCCCATGCTGCGGATGGTCAGGGAGGCACCCTTCGCCTGCTGCTCGCGCAGGTAGCGCACCACTTTCATGTGGGCGTCTGTCAGTGCGCCGATGCCTTCCTCCGTGGCGATGGCCGCGCCAATGGCTTCACTCCACTGGGAGGCGTCGGTGAGGTAGCCCTCTTCGTTCACGTCGATTTCAGTTCCTGCGATGGTCTTTTTCATGATGGTTGTACGGGTGTGATTTTCAAGATTCTACCGGTTTCTTCTTCTGCCTGCTGATGCCCGGCAGCGGCCAGCCGCGAAGGAGGACGTTCCAGTAGATGTAGCGGAAGGCCAGCTTGCCCAGGTGGTTCATGCGGCTCTCCTCCAGCAGGCGCAGCGGGCCAAAGGGGAAAGGAAACGGTCCTTCGTGCGGCTCGTAGTCATAGCTGAAGTCGATCAGCAGAGCCTTGCCGTTACCGGACTCGATGAAGCAGTTCGAATGTCCGTCGAACTCTTCCTTGAGCGGCTTGCCGGCGATGTAGAGCAGAATGTTGTCTGCGAGCGTCTCGCTTTCAAAGTGCGCCACGGAGCCTGCTTTGGATGCGGGCAGGTTCGTCGCGTCTCCGATGACGAAGACATCTGGATATTCCACGGACTGCAGCGTGTGCTTTTGCGTGGCGATGAAATCCAGATCATCCCCCAGGGCGGAGCGGCGCACGGTTTCATCCCCCATGTTCGTCGGTGTGGTGACGAGCAGGTCGTAGGGCACCTCGCGGCCATCAAAGCACACGAGCTTGTTGTTTTCCTGATCGACCTTCTCGGCCACGAAGTCGGTCACGAGTTCGATGCCTTTGTCGCCGAGCAGATGCCCCAGCTTGTTCGACGCTTTCGGCTTGGTGAATGCGCCGGACAGCGGTGTGACGAAGGTCAGCGTCACCTTGTCACGGATGCCCTGCTCGCGGAAGAACGTGTCTGCCAGGAAGGTGAACTCCAGCGGAGCCACGGGGCACTTGATCGGCATCTCGTTGATGTGTACCACCACGCGCCCGCCGGTGAAGGTCTTGAGTTTCTCGCGCAGCGCCCGTGCGCCGTCCAGCGTGTAGAAATCATGCACATTCACCCGCCACTTCGGTCCCAGCATGCCTGCCGTCTCCTCCGGTGCCGTGCGGCAGCCGGTGGCGACGATCAGCAGATCGTATTTGAGCGTGCTCCCGCCTTTGATCGTGACTTCATGATCTTCGGGGATGATTTGATCCACCTCCGCCTGCGTGAAGGTGACGCCTTCCGGAATGAAGTCGCCGGTCCGCCGGATGATGTCGCTCTCCTCATACTTGCCGAAGGGCAGGAAGAGCAGCCCCGGCTGGTAGAGATGCTTGTCCGAGCGGTCCACCACGGTCATGCGCCAATCGGACACGGGCAGCCGTCTGCGGAGGTTGTTGGCCATGATGGTGCCGGCCGTGCCGCCTCCGAGAATGAGAAGATGCTTGATCATGAAGTGTGGGTAGGTTGAGTTGCTGCAACGTCTATATGCGCGTATGCGTATATACAATAGTTAATGTCCCCTCAATCTTGTCTTTTATGAGCTCCCACCTGACCGCCGATGAGCGCGGCATCATCCTGCCCTGTCCCGCCTGCGGCACCGCCAACCGCATCGTTTACGCCAAAGCCGCCCAGCAAGGCCGCTGCGGGAACTGCAAAGCTGAACTGCCCCACGTGGCCGAACCCGTCGAGATCACCAGCGCATCCGATTTCGCCGCGCTCATCACGCAGAGCACGCTGCCTGTCGTGGTGGATTTCTGGGCGCCATGGTGCGGCCCCTGCCAGATGATGGCTCCCGAATTCGCCAAAGCCGCCGCCAAGGCCTCAGGCACGGCCATCCTGGTCAAAGTGAACACCGACGAGCGGCAGGACATCGCCAGCCAGTTCCGCGTGCAGGGCATCCCCGCTTTCGCGCTGATCAAAAACGGCAAGCTGGTGTCACAAACCTCCGGCTTTCAGCCGGCGGACCGCCTGCTGGCTTGGATGCGGGCGAGTTGAGCCGGTTCATTTCGCCGCTGCGCCTTTCTCCAGCATCAGCTCGGCGATCTTGCGGAGGTTCGCCTCACCGAGATGGATCATGGGCGGCATCTGGGGCAGTTCGGGGCGTTTTTTGCCGGGCGCTTTGGCCCAGGTGACGATGCCCTCGGGATTGCCCGCGTAGAGCTGCGCGATCTCGGTGAGCGGCGGGCCGACGAGCTTCACGTTCGGCGCGTGGCAGGCGGCGCAGTTCATGAAAAGCTGCTCCGCTGTCTGCTCGGCAGGCGCGGGTGCGGCGGCGAGGTTCTTGTTGAACTCGGCCAGTGCAGCGGCGTAGCGCTCGGTGCGGTCTTTGATCGCCGCTTTGTGCCCGGCGAGCGCCGCTTCGCGATACACGTGACGTCCGCTTCCCATGCCGAGCACGACGATGGAGAAGAGCGCCACGATGGTCCAGTAACGGCTGCCGATGCGCGTGTCGTCGCGCTTTAACTCGCCAAACAGCACCCACAGCGTCAGAAGCCCGACTGCGGCACCGGAGAAGATGATGATGTAAACCTGCGTCGTGATGCCGGCGGCGGGCAGCGTGAAAAGCAGCAGCGGGCCGAGCACGAACTGGCCGAGCGTGACGTAGGCGCAGACCTTGTAAAACAGGCGGCGCAGCTCCGGGCGCGTGAAGTCAGCGAGGTGCGAGAGGTCGGCGTTTTTACGACCGAACCATCCGGCCAGGAAGAGGCCGGTCATGGCAATGCTGGCGGCCATGAAGTGAAGGTAGCGCGGCAGCACATTGCCAATTCTCAGGCTGGAGAAGAAGCCCCGCACCTTCTCCCACTCGCTCGGGAAGAGCATGAGGTTCACGTTCGAGAGGAAGATCAGCGGGATGAAGAAGAACAGCAGCATCGCTGTGATGCCGATGAGCTGATGCAGCGTCTTTTTGCCGCCGCTGGTCCACGTGTCCCAGGTGTATTTGTGCAGGTAGGTGAGCAGGAAGGCCACGATGACGAGTGGGACGATGAGCAGCCAGGCGTGGCCGGTGAGCGCATTCGCCGAATACCACTGCATGGTGTAAAGCAGGTTGATGCACAGCAGCGGCCCGATGCCCATCACGACTGCGAGACTTTTGTTAACAGTCACCGTCTGCGCGATTTCATGCGCAAGGGCGTCCCAGCGTTTGTTTTTCAATCCCATCCATTCAGCGACGACGACGAACACCGATCCGCCGACCATCAAATTGACAAACAGGATGTGAATGAGGAAAAAGACGACGAGGCAGACCACGAGCACCCATTCCGGCACGGGTAGCGGCAGTGGAAGATCACGCGGGATGGGGGTGGTGGCGAGGAGGGCATGCATGGCGAAGAAATCAGCGAGAGGGTTGGGCGGCAGCCGTCATGGCGGGCTTGGGCGCTTCAGGGGCGATCACAATGCCGACGCTCTGCGCTCCAGGCAGTGTCTGCGGATTGATCCTGAGCTGCTGGAGGTAGGCGACGAGCGCTCCAGCTTCGGCATCCGTGCCGGGAAAGGGCGGCATGAAGGTGCGGGTCTGATGCATGCCTTTGATGAAGAGCTGCATGCCTGCGCTGTCCCAGGGCTTGTCCGCGCCATACATGGCGGTGAATTTTTCGATCACGCCATTGAGTCCCGTGGTGCTGTGGCAGCGGGAACAGGCGAGCATGAAGATGTCCTGGCCGCACTCGGCTTTGTTCGCTTCAGTGATCTGGCGGTGCTTCACATACGTGGCGTGTTTGAGGAGCCCCTCGCTTTGCAGGAAGGCGAGCTCGTCTTTATGCACGCCGTTTGAATACAGGTATTCGCCGATGACCCAGGGCTTGCGCATGAACTCACGCGCCCGCTCGAAGTGCCCGAGCAGCCAGATGCCCATGAAGCTGGGGATGAGCAGCGCCCAGCGCGGGATCATGAAGCTGCTGCCCAGTCCGCCGATGCCGACCACCAGGAAGGCGAGGATCGTCCAGCCGAGCAGTGTCTGAAACTGCCCATGCCAGCTCATGAACTCCTGCGTGAGCAGCGCCACGGAGCTGTTTGCCTTCATGGTCTCGGGCACGGCGCTCCAATACCAGGTTCCGAACAAAAAGGTGCCCAGCAGCGAAATCAGCACCACATGCGAGAGGCGATAGACGATCCACTCCCTGAGCCGCTGGGGCTCGGGATCGAGCGCGCTCTTGGTCTTCGTGAAAAAGAAGCTGGCGAACCACAGGAAGACCGAGCCAGTCATCAAGGCAAAGAAGGTGCGGAAGCCAAGCTGCGGCAGGTACAGCGGATTGGTCATCGCGTCCCAGAAGGCGCGGGTTTGGTTCCACTGGCCGGGCTTCATCATGAAGCCCAGCACGGCCACGATGAGCGCCATCGTGAGCCAGGACATGATGCTCAGCGCCACACCGATCTTGATGTGCTTGCGTTTCTTCTCGTGTGTGTCCGCCTTCTTCCAGGTCAGGAACCACCACATGATCAAGGCCACCTCGCTGATGAAAACCAGCCACTCCGTGAACCAACCCCAGAAAAACACGCGCAGCAGTGAACCAATGGCGAATGGCGCGAAGAGCGAGGTGGAAAGCCAGATGCCGACGCCGGTCATGGCCCCCACGGTGGTGGTGACGATGAAGACGACGAAGGTGATCCGGTAGGCGAGGTGATCGATGTCCGGCCGGTTGTTTTTGTGCGCCCACCACTCCATCCAGGTGAGCAGCGGATACGCACCGACGGCGAGCGGATGATTGATCAGCACATGCAGGCTGGCGATGAGGCCGATGATCAGGCGGCCACCTGCGAGGTGATCGAGATAGTAGGAAGGGAAGTCCATGACGCGGGCATGCTCGACCCGCGTCCGGTTTTGAAAATGTGGCAAGATGCCGCAGCCGTCGATCACTCCTCCGGCGGCATCTTCGCGAGCTTGCGCTGCAGCGTGCGGCGGTCGATGCCGAGGGCTTCGGCGGTGTGGGAGATGTTTCCACCGTGCTCGTGCAGCACTCGCTGAATGTGCTCCCACTCCAGGCGGGCGAGACTTGGCAGTTCGGAGACGGCAGGGCGCGGCGAGGCGCTCGAGAGGCCTTTGAGCGCCGCGAGCACTTGATCAGCGCTGGCGGGCTTCAGCAGATAGTCGTGCGCGCCAAGCCGCACTGCTTCCAAGGCGCTGGGGATGCTGCCATAACCGGTGAGGATGATCAGCCGCGCCTGCGGCTGGTGACGCAGCAGTTCCGGGATCAACAGCATGCCGTCCACCGCGCCCAGACGCATGTCCAGCACGATGCCGTCGATGTGTTCCTTCTCAGCCAGTCCCAGCGCCTCGTGTTTGGCCGCAGCCTGCAGCACCTCGCAACCGCGCCGCTTCAGCGCCAAGGCCAGCGTGGTGCGGAAGCCTTCGTCGTCTTCTATGAGGAGCACGTTCATTCAGGTCAGTGGTTGGGCGGGGTCATGCAGCGGCAGGGTCAGCGTCACGCTCGCGCCGCCTTCGTGTCGGTTTTGCACTTCCACATCGCCGTGCATCGATGCCGCCAGACGGCGGACGAAAAACAAACCCAGACCCATCCCTGAGCCGGGATCCCGAGTGCTGCGGAAGGGCTCTCCCCAATGGCGCAGCATCTCTGCGCTGAAACCCGGCCCGTGATCGAGCACCGTGAAGCGCAGATTCTTTCCCGCCGTGTTTACCCGCAGTTCCACCGGCTGATCGTCTCCCGAGGCGAGCAGTGCATTGCGCAGAAGCACGAGCAAGGCCTCTCGCAGTCCCGCGCAGGCGACTGCCGCGTTTGGAGCCGTCGATTCGGTGCGCACGCGCGTGCGCTGGCTCTGCGGCAGCTCATGGAGTGCGGCCTCGACCACACGTGCCGCCACACACGGCACCGATGACAGCCCCGTGGCCTCCTGGCCGAGTTCCCGCAGGCGTTGCAGCACTTTTTGGCAGCGCTCAGCTTCACGGGCGATGATGGCCGCCGTTTCTGCATCCGGATGCAAACGCATTTCTTCGGCAGCGATGGCGATGGTTCCCAGTGGTGTGCCCAATTCGTGTGCGAACCCGGTCGCAAGCGCCGCCACCGATAGAAACCGCTCACGGGAGTCCAGCTCCACCCGCAGGCGTACACGCTCTTTTTGCAGACGATGTGAACGCCGACGCAGCGCAAGAAGCAGCGTCACCACAAATCCGCCCGCAAGGACCAGCGCGGTGAGAAAGCCCTGCGTGATCATGTCAGCGGACACCGCCGAGCCGTTGGCCATCTTCAGGGGATCCGCCTGATGCCAGAGCCAGAGCAGACCGCCACTCATCAGCAGACCGAGGGAGATCACCGCCGAAGCACGAAGAGCCACCGCCGCCAGCGTGAGCTGTACGAGATAAAACAGCGCGAAGGGATTTTCCAGACCACCCGTCCAGCGCAGCAGGAAGGTGAGGGTCAGTGCATCGAAGAGCAGGACGTGGAAGAATCCATCCTTCATCTCCCATCGTATCTGCCGCAGCCACCATTGGAGCAGCGCATTGGTGAGGAGCGTCACGACCACGGCACCGCCGCACGCCCACAGCGGCACCTGCACCCCCATCCGCCACACCACGAGCAGGGTCATGGCTTGGCCAGTCGCTGCCAGCCAGCGCAGCAGCACGAGCATCTGTGACGAAAGCACCCCGCCTGCCCACACTTCACTGAGACCGAGCCAGCGCTGCCAGCGCGGCATCGGAGTGAAAGTGTGTGCGGCATGTGAAGTCATCCGAGGACTGTGGATGTTGTTGGACGTCTGTCCATTCGATGCGGCATTTTGCCGCAGTGACTCTTCTGCGAAGCCGGTGAGCGTGATGTGTTATGAAAAAACTCACCGCATCCTTCCTCGCTGTCACGACCTTTCTCGCCGCTTCTGCCCTGCAGGCGCAGACACCTGCACCCGCCTCCTTCATGCTGTGCATGGCCTGCCACGGCATGGATGGGAAAGGAATGGGGGCAGGCACCCCCACGCCGATGGCTCCGCCGCTCGCCGGTTCGAAGCTGGCAGGCTTTGGTGATGGCGAGGTGATGGCTTCCATCGTGTTCACCGGCATCGAGAAGCAGGACACCAAATTCGTCGGCATCATGGCTCCGCTCGGTCCGGCGATGACCGACGCTCAAATGGCCGAGGCCATGACCTTTGTGCGCAGCAGCTTCGGCAACAGCGCCCCGGCCGTCACCGCTGAACAGATTAAAGCCTGGCGCGAAAAGTACAACGGCAAGCCGATGCAAAAGCGTGCCGACTTGGAAGCCAAGTTGAAGTGAGAGTCCTGGCATTCATTTCCGCCGGAACTTTACGAAGTAGTTTTCCTTCAGCACGTCCTTCACCTCGTCGATTTTTTCAAAGCCGGCGGCGGTGACTTCGGCCTCGAAGACCTCCTGCCCGGCGCGGACGTGGCCCATGACGAAGTCGCTGCTTTCGCCGGGGATGCGCTTGAAGTCGATCAGCACCAGCAAGCCGCCGGGCCGCAGCGCCTTGTGCAGCGTGTCGAGGCTGGCCTGCGGGAACTCGAAGTGGTGATACACGTCGCAGATGAAGGCGAGATCAATGCTGGCCTCTGGGAGTTCGACACTGCGTCCCGTACACTGGATCGTCTGCACATTCGCCGCATGCGCCTTCGTGGCGCGGGCTTGGATGTGTTCGAGGAAGTTCTTCGCGATATCGACCGCATAGACTTTGCCGCTCTCACCGACCGCTTGTGAAAAAGGCAGCGTGAAGAGTCCCGTGCCTGCGCCGATGTCCGCCATGGCCATGCCGGGCTTCAAGCCGACGGCTGCGGCAATCTTCTCCCGCTGATGGTAGATCTCGCGGCTCTCGGTCTCAAACTTCTGCGTCCACTCACCGACCTTGAGCTTGGGATCAAGAAACTTGTCGTTGATGCCGGGCTTCACACTCGCGTCTTGAGCGAAGCTGGTCGAGGCGAGAAGGCAGAGGAGCGGAAGAATGCGTTTCATGAGGATTGGAAGGTTGGAGCAAAAGATCGCTCGTGGCACATGCCATCTTCCATAACAAGGACGTGGTCAACGGCGTTGCTTGTGCGGTGGTCACACTTGGCAAAGCCAGTCACTTCAGCGCGGCATTGAGCGCTTGGAGCGCTTGCATGATTCGCTCGTGATGCGCTTTGGTGGCCTCGTGCTCCTGTTTCTGTTTCGCATGGTCTGCTTCGGCGTGCCGGTGTGCGGTGGTGGGCGTGTTCCCCGCTTTCTCGTGGTCAGTAATTTCGTGCTCGTGACCGGCGATCTCCGCCTCATGCGCGCGGATGCTCGTATCATGGTTCGCCAGCTCCTCCTGCGCCCGTTTCAAGATGCCTGTGGCTTCCTGATGATCGGCAGTCCATGCGGCGTGCTCTCTTTTCCAATGGGCATGATCCAGTTTGTCCTGGGCGTGTTCGGTGGTGGGGGTGTTCATGGTGAGATTCGGTTTGGGCTGAAATTCACTGCGGTTGTGGATGATCTCGTAATTTGATGGCCGGGGGCCTTGACGTCGCGGTGCAAGACTGGGCCTATCTTGCGGTGAAAATCACCCGCGCACCTCCGCAGGCGGGCTGTGATGGAGATCCACCTTACGAGACCATCAATCTGCTTCCGACCTGTGCGTTTTGATATGGGGTGAACCCCCCGCGCGTCTTGACGGTCTATGAATTCAGGGAGGCGAACTAGGTGCGCCATGAGCCCGCGAGGTTGCGTGCTTGAAAGCCATGCTGCGTGAGCATGCGGCATGCGAAGTAGCTGCGCTGGCCGCTCTGGCAGGAGGCGATGTTCTCCTTGTCCTGCGGCAGTTCGTCCAGGCGTCCGCGCAGTTCATCGAGCGGGATGTGCATGGAGCCGGGGATGCAGCCCTTGGCGCGCTCGTCCAGCACGAGCGTCTTGTCAGGATCAAGCGTGGCTCGCTTCGCGATCAATCGACACGACTTCGCTGTTCACACGCACGTCGAGGTTGAAGCGCGAGTGCAGGCTCTTCGGCGTTTGCACCAGCAGATCCTCCTCATTCGCGCTCCAGCAGGGCGATTTCACAGGTCTGGGAAAGACGGTGTACACGCGCGGCGGCACTGGCACCACCGGCTACGCCTCCGATGATGACCAGACGTTGGGGCTTCAGGAAGATTTGGATTGGGTTTTTTCAAAACGAGCGACGAGCGCAAAGACCACCGCCGCCATGACTACCAGCCCCGCATACCACACCCATTCAGGCAGCGTGGTGAGATCAGGCAGGCGCTTTTTACCGAGATCGGCCACCGGCAGGATGTTCGCGGCGATCCAGTCGTAGCACAGCGCATAGGCCGCAGCACCGGCAAGCATTCCCAGGAAGCCCACGAGCGCATCCAGCTTGCCGGTGGCGATGGCGGCGATGCCGGTGCCGGGGCAGTAGCCGTAGATCACCATGCCGATGCCAAAGAGCAGCGCGCCAAGGATGACCGCGAGCATGTGGGCGGGTTTGATGTGCCAGTTGGACAGCTCCTGCCCGTGCAGGATGAACAGGCCCACGCCACCGACGACGATGGCGGTGAACATGACCTTGAGCACGGTGAAGTCACGAAACAGAAACTGCTTCACGATGACATTGAAGGCCGTGACGCCGCCGCGATGCAGCAGCACGCCAAAGATGAAACCAAAGAGCAGTCCGGCCCAGAGTAGACTGGAGCCGCTGATGAAGGCGAGAGGTGTGTGCATGAGAGATTAGGCTTTGGAGGTACTGCGGAAGAGGATGAAGGCGGTGACGATGCCGCTGATGAACATGGCGATGAAGAAGGTCCAACTGCTCACGGCCAACTGCAGCGAACCACTGATGCCGTGACCGCTGGTGCAGCCATCCGCCAGTCGTGCGCCGAAGATGATGACCACGCCGCCGATGAATGCGGCGAGCAGGCGCTTGCCGACGGACGGGCCAAAACGCTCGCGCCAGAGGGACGGCACGCTTTCCAGTTTGAAGCTACCGCTCACCAGCGCGCTGGTCAGAGCGCCGAAAAAAGTGCCGAGCACGAACAGGCTGCCGTAGTCCCAGGCAGGCACTGCTTTCTTGGCCCAGTAAGTGTTGGCCGCCACGCCATCCGCGCCGAGCACGGGCAAGGCACACGCTCCAGAGGCCTGCGCGATGCCGGTGGAGATGCCGATGGGTTTGTCTGCCAGTGAAAAGGTGAGGATGCTGAGCACGCCGATCAGCGCGCCAACGAGGTAGGGATTCCAGCGGTGTGTTTTCATGGTTGGTGGTGGGACGCGAGACTACTCAAACTTGATGTAGGCGAAGCCTTGCAACTGCAGATCAATCAGACGCGGGAAGGCGCCGACGACGAGTTTGACACCGGGCATCAGTTCGGTGGGCTTCACGCCTTTCTGCTGCATCGTATTTTCACACAGCTCCACCTGCACGCCTCGCTTGATCAGCTCCGCGAGGATCTCGCCGTTTGGATTGGCTGCATCCGCACCGAGGCGTTTGCGGGCTGCATCATTCACCACGGCGGCGATGCCGGTGCCGTGATAGACGAGATGCAGATGCACCTGGTCTGCGGCGATGCCCTGCTTCTCGTAGGTGTTGATGAGTTTGCGGGCGTAAAACTGTCCTTTGTTCACGCCATCATGGGCCACGTCGTCGGTCACTTGATAGACGATGCGCAGGTTCTCGCGCACCTGGATCGGAATGACTTCCGGTTCGGCGGCAGATGAGGAGAGGGTGAGAGCGAGGAGGGAGAAGAGCAGGGGTTTCATGGTTGTGCGTCGGGTTGCCACGACATGTAGCCACGGTGGATGTGCTGGATGTTGCGGAAGCCGAGCTGTTTCAAAACGAGCACGGCCTTGCGACTGCGAAAGCCGCCCGCGCAATACACCAGCACGGGTTTGTCCTTGCTGAGCGCGGCTACCTTGGTCTCGAAGGCATCGTCACCGATGGAGATGTTCACCGCGCGGGGCAGCGCGCCGCCTTCAAATTCACCCGTGGAGCGCACATCCAGCACCTGCGTCTCGGGGTGTTCACGCAGCCACGCATTGGCCTGGTCGGCATTGAGGTTGGCGCACACGGAGCCGGGCTGCGCTTTGAAGAGACGGCGGTCCCAGTCTCCTTCATACCAATACCAGCCGCCGATGACGGCTATGAGAATAACAAGGGTCCAGATCATATTTCGAGGGGGCATTCTGGGATGAAACAGGCTGCTCAGGAACCGCTGAGATTTTTCACCTGTTTAGAGAGACGTTTGAGGAGGTTGTTGCAGACGTTGTCACACAGTTCGGTGATGCTCGGATCGGCGATGAAGCAGATCGCGGTCAGGCCTTCACGGCGGCGGCCCACCATCCCCGCGTCCACAAGCGACTGCACATGGCGCGAGACATTTGCTTGAGTGAGGCCGGTGGCGGCGACGAGTTCGGTGATATTCTTTTCGCCCTCCTCCAGTGCGCGCAGAATCTTCAGGCGGCTGGGTTCGGCGAGTGTGCGGAACCAGGAGGCGATCAGAGTGAGGGCCTCCTCAGAGACCGGCGGCAGGGATTTTTTGCGTGCGGCGGGCATGATTTCAAAAAGGGTTTGCAAGCATTTACTATATGCGTATAGACTCATACAGTTGTGAATGATTATCCCTCAGAAGTCCGATACGTCAATCTCAAATCCCCACGTCTCCTTATGAAACT
>NCCR01000383.1:0-3171 GCA_002279765.1 Verrucomicrobia bacterium 12-59-8
CCAATGCCTTCGATGCGGATCGTTTTGAAAGCGCCCGCATCAAGCCCGGCGCCCTCAGCTTCTCCGTCGGCATGCCCAGCTTCGCCGCTCTCTACGCCTTGAATGCCTCGCTGCGTTACCTCGACTCCGTCGGCATGGCCAAAATCATCGCGCATGCCGATCCCCTCGTCACCCGCGTGCATGCCGGATTACAAGAACTCGGCATCACCACGCTCTGCGCCGCCCAGCCCGACTGCTCCAGTGGCATCGTCGCCTTCAAGCACGAAAACACCACCGCCATCAATGACGCCCTCCTCGCGCAAAACATCCACGTCATGCACCAGGTCGGCCGCATCCGCATCGCCGTGCATGGCTACACCACCGAAGAGGATGTCGAAAAGCTGCTGGCAACGCTGCGCACCGCCATCGGAGGTTAGGCCTCCGGCCTGACAACGGATCGAGGCGTCCCGCCTTTTTTCGGTACACCCCTTGCCCTGACACTCCGCAAGCCTATCCTCTCCATCTCTTGGACTGGGAATCACCAAAACTCCTCCTGCTCATCCTGCCCGCAGTCGCTCTGCTGCTGTGGATCGAGTCGCGTTCATCGCACCCCATGTCCGGATTGCGCAAGCGCCTGCTGCTTGTCACCCGCGCCATCGGCGTCATGCTCGCCCTCGCCGCGCTCGCCGGACCGGCACGCGTGACACAAACTGGCCGCAAGGCCCTCGGCATCATCGTCGATGCCAGCCAGAGCATGGGCGAAGAAGGCTTGAGCAAATCCCTCGCCGAAGCCTCCCGCGTGCGCTCCGCTCTCGGCAGCAGCATTGATTCCTTTGTCGTACAGCTCGGCTCGCAGCCCGAACTCCTGCCCGAAGGCAGCACCTCCGCCATGCAAGCCGCGTGGCAGAAAAAGCACGGCGGCGACAGCCACTACGCCGCCGCCGTCGAATACGCCGAAGCCCTCTTCCCCCCAGGCGCGAGCCGCAACATCCTCCTCATCGGCGACGGCCACGAAACACGCGGCAGCCTGCTCGATGCCGCACGCGAGGCCGCCGTCTCCGGCATCAAACTGCACGCCCTGCCCGTTTCAGGCCCACGTCGCCCAGATGCACGCCTGCTCTCCCTCACGCCCAATCGCACCCGCTTGTTTGAAGGCGCAAGCCTCAGCCTCAAAGCCATGTTCGAGAGCACCATCGAAGGCACGGGCATCTTAAAACTCTACGAAAACGGCATCGAAGTCGAGAAGCGCCCCATCACGCTCAAGCCCGGTTCCACGCAGGAAATCACCTTCAATCGCACCCCCTCCACGCGCAACACCTTCCAATACCGCGCCGTCCTCGAAGGCATGAAAGGCGACACGCTGCCGGGCAACGACAGCGCCCTCGCCATCGTCGATGTGCGCGGCCGTTTGCGCCTTCTCTACATCGAATCCGACGCGAGTGAAGGCCGCTACCTCATGCAGGCCATGGAGAAAGAAGGCATCGAGCTCGACCTCCGCCAGCCGGGCAATCTCGCCATCACCTTTGAGCAGCTCGGCGGTTACGATGGCGTCATTCTCTCCGACGTTCCCGCCCATCAGCTCGGCGAACCCCTCATGAATGCGCTGCGCGATTACGTCGATAAACTCGGCGGCGGCCTTGTCATGCTCGGCGGTCCAGGATCCTTCGGCGTCGGTGGTTATTATCGCACCCCCATTGAAGAAGTGCTGCCCGTGCGGCTCAAAGCACCCGACGAAGAAGAAAAGCAGAGCGCCGCCGTCGCCATCGTGCTCGACCGCTCCGGCTCCATGGCTGGCGAAAAACTCGAGATGGCCAAGAGCGCCGCCATCGCCACCGCCGAAGTCCTCGGCCACAACGACTCCCTCGGCGTCTGGGCCTTCGACTCCGAAGCCCACGTCGTCGCCCCGATGACACGCCTCACTTCCACCAACGCCGTCTCCGGCCAGATCGCCGCCGTCGCCTCCGGGGGTGGCACCAATCTGCAGCCCGCCTTCCAGCTCGGGCGCGAAGCCCTCCTGCGCACGAAGGCACGCGTAAAACACATGATCATCCTCACCGATGGTCAGACCGCAGGCGCCGGCTACGAACAACTCGCCACGCAATGCCGCAGCGAAGGCCTCACCATTTCCACCGTCGCCATCGGCGAAGGCTCGCATGTGGCGCTCCTCCAGGCCATCGCCTCCAGCGGCGGCGGCCAGTCCTACTCCACCATGGATGCCAGCAGCATCACCCGCATCTTTACGCAGGACACCCTCATGCACACCGGCCGCATGATCCGTGAGGAACCCTTCATCCCCGAGCTCAAAGAAAAAGACCCCATCCTCGCTGGATTCGAAAAATGGGACTCCCCCACCCTTCTTGGCTACGTCAAAACCACCCGCCGCACTTCCGCGCAGGTGCCCCTCGTCACTGAGACGGGAGATCCCCTCCTCGCCCACTGGCGCTTCGGCCTCGGCAAAGCCACCGCCTTCACCTCCGATGCCAAAAGCCGCTGGGCCTCCCTCTGGATCGCCCGCTGGAGCGGCTACGGCCGCTTCTGGTCCCAGGTGCTGCGCGAAACCGCCCGCGCGCCCCAGGGCCGCCTCATGGATCTCTCCGCACGCATGGAAGGCGATGACGCCCGCATCAGCGTCGCTACACCGCCGACTTCAAACCCACCCAGCCCGGCGTGTACCTCATCCGCGCCCAGTTCGGAGCCGAGATGGTCACTACCGGCCTCATTCACAATCCCTCCACCGAAGCCAGCCTCGGCACCGTCAACGAAGACCTCCTGAAGGAAGCCGCCCGCATCACCGGCGGCGACTACCTCGCCGACTCAAAGACCCTGCCCAATCTCGAAACCACCAAGGCCATCCAATACGAAGAACTCTGGCCCTCCCTCCTTCTCGCACTCCTCCTCATCTTCCTCATCGACACCGCCATCCGCCGCTGGGAGCACGTGGTAGGCCTGTGGCAGTTGGTGCCTCAACGAAAGTACTCCTGAGCTTTAGCTCACTCTGGAAAAAACGTGGCGGCTTCCCAGAGCGAGCTAAAGCTCACGACTACTTTAACCCAGCAGCGGCTCCACCCGTTCACGAATCAGCGCCACCAGCTCCGCATTCATAAGCTCGTAATCATCCGGAATATCGAGCACCTCAATCCTCAGCTCCCTCACCAGCTCAGGAAACATCTCCCTCACCCGCTGCTTGTGCTC
>NCCR01000383.1:3227-5915 GCA_002279765.1 Verrucomicrobia bacterium 12-59-8
TGATACACCTTCTCCGCCGTCGGACTGCGCCATTGGTTGCGGGAGCAGAGGAAGAGTATCTTCATTTTGATCCCGTCTCCGTTTCAAACGGACGCCAATCGAATTCAATATCATCTGCTTCGACCAGCCAGCGGCCTCCATCAGCCCATTCAATTTCGTGCAAAAGATGACCGTTGTCTGAAAGGCGAAATTCATCGTAAAGCCAGTCATTCATGCCTCGCTCGCACTTTAAGGCCTGGAAGCTATAGCCGAAGAGACGAAGATAACGAAGATGAATCGCGCCATCGTGATAAGCACCGAGCAATTTGACTTCGAGACTGCAGTATCGAGGTGCTTGCCCACCAGGATCGGATTCAATAATCCGGCATTCCTCCAACCATGCGTCGTGAGGGCACGCATGAACACTGAAATCATACCACTCCGTTGACAACGCCAGTTTCATCGCACCTGGCGGCATGCGATGCCCCTCTGCTTTCAGATAGTCCTCGTAACGTTTCCAATAGCCATGGAAATCGTTTCCTCGGTTCTCTGAAAGCAGAAATGACATCAACCAGTTTGCCTCACTTCCTCACCAGCAAACTCTTCCCCGTCATCTCCTCAGACTGCTTCACCCCCAGCATCTCCAGCAGCGTCGGCGCAATGTCCGCCAGCTTGCCATCAGCCACGGTATAGCCTCCCGCATCAGCAGCCACATAGATGCCATGCACGAGATTCGTCGTGTGTGCGGTGTTTGGTGAGCCATCAGGATTGCGCATCGTCTCGCAGTTGCCGTGATCAGCCGTGATGAACAGCTTGCCTCCAAGTTCCAGCACCTTTTCCACAATCAAGCGCACGCCCAAGTCAATCGTCTCACAGGCATGGATCCCCGCCTCTACAACGCCGGTGTGTCCCACCATGTCAGGATTCGCGTAGTTCATGATCACGAGGTCATAGCTCTCCAACCGGCGCATCACCTCAAACGTAAGATCGGGCGCGCTCATCTGCGGCTTCTTGTCATACGTCGGCACTTCCTTCGGGCTGATGGCGAGGTAGCGGTCTTCACCGGGATTCGGATACTCCACGCCACTGTTGAAAAAGAAAGTCACGTGCGGGTACTTCTCCGTCTCCGCAGCACGCAGCTGAGTCAGACCCGCAGCCGCCACCACCTGGCCGAGATTGTTGCTCAGGCTCGCGGGAGCAAAGATCACGCGGGCGCCGAGAGCAGTGTAGTTCGCATCGTACTCGGTCAGCGTGTAGTAATGGGTCTTCGGCGTCACTTCACGATCAAACCCGTCGAAGCTCGCTTTCAAAAACGCATCGCTCAGCTGGCGCGCGCGGTCCGCACGGAAGTTGAACCACAAAATCACATCGCCATCGCGGATGCGCTGCTCATTGGCATTGGAAAAAATCATGGGCTGCATGAACTCATCCCCACGCTGATCATTCGGATACGCCGCCTGCACCGCAGCGCTCGGCAGATCGGTACGCACCTCACCACGCCCCAGCACAATCGCATCCCAGGCCAGCTTGTTGCGCTCCCAGCGCTTGTCACGGTCCATCGCATAGTAGCGTCCGATCACCGTGGCGATCTTGGCTCCGCTTGGGGCCAGGTCGTGTTCCAGCTTGGCCATGTAGGCGGCACCGCCCGTCGGGGAAGTATCGCGGCCATCCGTAATCGCATGCACCATCAAATCGCTCACACCAGCAGCCCTCGCGGCATTGCACAGTGCAGCCAGATGATCCTGATGCGAATGCACCCCGCCATCGCTGATAAGGCCCAGAAAATGAAGACGCCTGCCCCTGGCTCTCTCAAAGGCTTCCACCAGCACCGGCATCGTGGCCAGTTCACCTTCGCGGATGCATTTGTTGATGCGGGTCAGGTCCTGATACACCACGCGGCCCGCGCCGAGATTGAGGTGGCCCACTTCGCTGTTGCCCATCTGGCCTTCCGGCAGCCCCACGTCCTCGCCGCTGGCGCTCACGGTCCCGCGCGGGTAGTTCGCATAAAGGTGGTCATGGAAGGGCGTACGGGCGAGCAGCGTGGCATCGCCATTGGCTTCGGCTTGAGCTTTGCCGCCGGGGTTGATCCCCCAGCCGTCACGGATAATCAGAACAACAGGTTTTTTGGCCATAGCGCCTGCTCCATGCGTCAGACCGGGCAGATTATCAAGGCCGAGCAAGCCCCCCGTGTTAGAACGTTTGCGCTCCGGGCCGTATCAGGGTATAAAGACTGGCCTTTCTCCGACTTCGCCGTCATTCCCTCCATGACACACGAACTGCATTCCCAATTCTCCAAGGTCCTCCTCGCCACGTTCGCTCTCGCCCTCGCTTCAGCGTCCTTGGACGTGGCGCATGCGCAAGATGCCAAACCCGGCTTCTTCAAAAAGCTCTTTGGAGGCGGCGGCAAAACCGAAACCCCTGCGCCCGCACCCGCGCCGGAGCCTGCCAAGAAACCGGCGTCCAAGCCGCCACAAAAGACCGCTTCCAAGTCATCCGGCAGCAGCAAGCCCCGCGTCATCATCACCACCACCGGTGGCAAGAAGGTGGAGATCGGCAAAAAAACCGCCCCTGCCAGGACCACCGCAACTCCCAAGACCAGGGAGCAGCCCGTCCAGGACGTCACAAAAACCGCCTCCAGTGGCAAAGGCGAGTTCAGAGCGGACGATGACGCCGTCAGCACAGCGTCATCAAAATCCGTCGAAGTCCTCC
>NCCR01000116.1:0-26382 GCA_002279765.1 Verrucomicrobia bacterium 12-59-8
AGCGACGTCCGTGGTCTATGCTATCTCTGCACAAGAAATGTTAAAGGAGTGATGCAGCCCGACTGGTCTGCCATTGGTCAGGGGTTAAGTTTATATGCTAGTTTGCTGCCTGCGAGTTCGCTAAGCGAACGGGATAAGCGGATGAATTATGCAGTTAGTACAGTTTTTGATATTTGGGCAAAAGAGCGCACAGATGATCTATGGAATGGCAATCTTTGGGCTCAGGCGGGTGAGCACTCCTGGCCCAAATGGGCAACCTACACTGTTTCCCCTGCAATTCACCTTACGGACCAAGTTAAGGAATCAGCCCTCATGGCAGATTTTCCAATGGACTTGACTCCACGCTCACCGTGGCTAGTTCGTGAAGAACTCGAAGAGGTGTTTGCTCCAATGCTCGCGAAATATCAGAAGCGATTTGAGGGGTTGGGTGTCATGGTTTCGCTTAAGCCTGACATGCGTCCTGAATGTGTTGCGAATGAATTCTTTTTCCCCATACGCAAGGAGGCGCTGAATGCAGTGCGGCATGCTGAAGACGCATTGGTTGGCGTAATTAGCACCGTTGTAAACCGGAGGTGGGAGTCTTCCAAAATTTCTGATGAGCAACTACGTAAACAGCTCTTTCAACGGCACCGACAATCAAGTTTGAGGTTGTTAGGGAGTCAGCGTCTTGCAGGGACGATTGCTCAATCCCAAGCTCAGATTGAGGCTCTTCGAGAAATTTACTCCAAGGCTGCCTGAGTTTGAAGTTTTAAGAGGACTTGCATAAGGGATTCGTGATCCTCGGACTTTGATAGCACTTCATACGGATTGCCTATTTGATGGCTTTCCACTCGCTCTTTTACCCAGTCTTCTCCAAGCACGGAATAAAACACAATTGTGCCGAGGTAGCCCTGTTCTCTAAGCAGCGAAGCACATCGAAGGCCTGATTCATAATAACCAGCTTCTGTTACCTCTGGTGGCATGGCGGGCGGATTCTCAACTGGGCGTGACCAACTAACCATGCTGTCCAATAAGATCCACGAAGGCGATGCCTCAATGATTTCACTGAGTTTTTGCCGAAAGTCTGACTCCGTCGCTAGTCTGACGAGGTGAATCTGCTTGGTGTTAGAGTGCTTGCTCAACAGTGTTTTTATAGCTTCAAAGACAAAGTGATCGTCTTCTAAGTGATAGGTAATCATAAAAATCTATTTGTTTGAGATATTTTGTCCGTTCGTTGAAAATACAGGCAGGCTATAGTTTCACCTTTTTCGTTAGTTGGCTTTAATTGAAATTCTCCTTCATGAGCTTTCATGATCTGATTTGTCAGGAAGCAACCAATACCAGTGCCTTCTCCGCGAAAGAGGGCGGCCGCCTCTCCTCGTGAACCACGTTCGATCACACTCTGGGATTCTGCTAGACTGACCTTGGGGCCACGGTTGATGATAGACACACACAATCTAGATGTGCCTGTAATACGTGTCGAGATGGTCACACGCTTGCCCGCATAGCTATATTTCATAGCGTTGTCACAAAGGCAGAAGAGCATTTGCTCTAGCAGTTCTATATCAGCCGAATATTGTGACCAGGGAATACCAGAAAGTGAAGCAGTGTCCACCGAAAACCAAACTTGGTGATCCGGGTCGGACATATGCTCATGGTCTTCAGCTACCTGCCGAAGTAGTTTTTCCAATTTATCTCGAGTAAATTGAGTCCGTTTGATCTTGAACTGCTTGCCCTCTTCGATGTCTGCGAGGATTCGAATATTATGAGCGACACTGTTTGCTTTGTGACACAGCCCTCGAAGAATATAAAATCTTCGCTCGAGAGTTTGATCAGGCAAATTCAACTTGCGAATGCCGTCTAGTAACAAATTTATATGGAAGGGGACCGTATTCAATGGGCCGCGAATCTGATGGCGAATATCGCGGACAATACGCTGTAATACGCCGCTATCGTGTTCAGCTTTGGAGCGTGCAGCCGCGAGTTTAGTGACGGTGTTAAGAAGTTCGAAGTACAACGCTAGCTGCCTTCCAAGAGCATCGGCCATGCGAACACAAAATTCTGGGTTCTTGAGTGTTTCTAGGCTCCGAACAGCGAGAATGCCAATCGGATCTTCATCCGGACTAACGAGAATAGGAGCTAAAACCAGATCACGAGTATCTTTTGGAGCAATGACAGCAGCGTATATCTCATGGTGCATGACATCTGCAAAATAAGCTGCATGGCGTTCACGAAACACTTGGACTGTCAGCGACTTAGTAGCGCCTTCAAGGCTGAATCTTGGACGGCGTTCATTGCCATATTGCCTAATTTGAGGTGGATACATTGGCACCAATGTATTATCTTCTAATAATCGAATGCTACACAGCCCGGCAGTGGGGACGAATTTTGGAAGAACTGAAAGTAAAAGTTCACACACGCGGTCTCTGCTCGGGTTCTTTCCTCGCATTTCATCTAATGCTTGTTCTTGGAGCTTTCCCAGTTCTGCAAGAAATTTTGCCCATTTTCCGGACTCTTCTTCAGCACGCTCTTGCCGCCATTTGTCGCGCCGAGCAAGCTGCCAGCCGTGGTAAGCCAGTGCTATTCGGCTGCCTACGAGTTGAAGTGCTTCCGCATCATCTTTCGTATAGTGGCAAGGCTCGTTGCGTCTGCTGGTACATCGAATTACACCTTTTACCTCATTGCCCATTAGAACGGGAGCAGCCATGAAACTTACTGGAACGCCGGTCTTCTTCTCAAAATGCCTATCCAGCGAATTTTTCCATATAGCTCCAGGAAAATGTTTTTGATGTTCTTCCTTATCATCTTCGAAACGGCTAAGGTCGGGAATCCACATGCATTCTCCTTTTTCAAGTACCCAGCCAGTCAGACCCTCAGCCATTTTACCTTCATACGGTCCAATTAATGATTTACCATCATAAGTCGTTTCTTGACGTACAAATGGTTTTGGAGAACGTCCAAAAATCTTCGTGCTGAGTCGCTCCATGATAATAGTAGCTTCATCACAATGAAATACTTTAGCTATGCATGCGCTGAGATCTTTAAAAATTCTTCGTACTTTGGACTCAGATACCGAGGAATCTTCAAAGATACGCTCTGCATCGCGCAAAATCTCGTCCACTTGATCCAAAAGACGTAATCGATAGTCGTTGCGTATGGCCTCGAACATAACTGGCATCATGAAAGCCAGATCTCCCATTACGTCTTTTTCATTCTCAACAGCCAAATAATCGTCTGTTGCACCAAACCAGTCAGGGTCTGGTCCTTCCTCGCGATAGACACTGATAACACCCCAGGGCTTACCATTTTTGGTCATCGGAGCTGCAACCATATATTGAATGCCATGCTTTTCAAATAATGGATGGTTTAGCAAGGCATGCGTAAGTACATTTTTCCTCGCTGATTTCGACTCCGGATTCCATCCATTCACAACTTTTCCAAGAAGGGTGGATTCGCCGATATTAGATTTTGTCAACTCTACGCGGCCATATCCATAAAATTCATCGGCATTCGCCATCTCAAACCAGGAACTTATTGTGAATAAATGAAAGCGATCTGGATTGGACTTAATCTCTCTTGCATCCTTGGGTTCTGGAAAAATCCCCCACATTGCCACTCCACTGGCCTTGAGCATTTCTGTGACAGCTTCGAGCAGAGCTTCAAGTCGTTTGTGCTTGGCATCTAATGCAGGTTGTAGTGAACTGCGGATCTGAGAAAATCGCATCTGAAGAATTCGCCTTATATGGGCATGGCGGCAACGTGAAAATTGACACTTTGCTGGCCCAAATGGGGGGGGGACCAGTGGCTTGTTATTCTGTAATATTTGGGCTGGTGTGGGTCCTCATGAATTTCCATAGTTACAGCTAATTAATTCCATTTGTATGGTTTTCTGAATAAGTATTCAGCGTTAAGGCAGAGCATTTGAGCGCCCGTAGTGCTGTGTGTCGATAGGGATCGAGGGGCTTAGAATTGAGGTGTTATTGATAACAGAGAGATATTCTGATAAAATAGATAAATTGGGATGTGGTGCTGGCCTATTCTTCCGTTGAGTCGGTTAATGTCTTCTTTGTCAGGGGTGTGGTTGTTTGCCTCATGGCAAGCGTTTTTTTATCACTGCTTTGGTCGGACTAGCCGGCTGCGGACATCCCTTTTACGGATTTCACTGGTTCCTTGGCTGCCTTGGGTTTCGAGACGGCGATGCCAGCGGGCAGTTGATTCGGGAGTTCAGTGGTATTTTACAATTGATAGTTGGCGCATGGAACCTGTACTATTGAGTAGCATGAACGACCACCCTCTGCCTGCCCTTCGCAACCAGCTCCTCAGCCTGCACAAGCTGCTCCTCGACAGCGAGCGGGCGGCGTATGAGAAGGAAGGGAATGCCGTGCAGTCTCCGATGCAGTTTCTGCAACTGCTCATGGAGCATGAGCGCTTTGCGTGGCTGCGGCAGCTTTCGCAGTTGGTGGTGATGATGGACGAGGCGATGGAAGAGAAGCCGCCGATCACGAAAGAGCGCGCGGATGCGCTGGTAGCTGAGGCGCGGCATCTGCTCATGGGCTCAGATGAGCCGGGGAGTTTTGCGGCACGTTATGCCAAGGTCAGGGAGCTTGAGGCGACGGTGGCTGCGGCGCATGCCGAGATCAGCAAGAGCTTTGAATAGCTTGCTGGCGGCCATTGAAAGGAGCGCGGTCACTTTGTCCGCGCTCCCTTTGACGCTGCACTTCGCTCACGCCAGCGCCTCTTTGCAATACTGCACACACTTGGCCACTTCGGCGACGGCGGTGGAGCCCTCAGGGATTTTGTATTCCAGCTCGATTTCGGCGGGGAAGGTCCACTTCTCTTTTTTCATCAGCTGTAGCACTTCCTTGATCGGGGTCTGGCCCTGGCCCCAGGGCACGTTGCCGCCGTCGGCGGTGCGGTCCTTGAGGTGCAGGTTCGTGATGCGTCCGTGATATTTTTCCAGCACGGGGATGGGCGACTTGCCCTTGGTGCCGGCGACGTAATGGCCGATGTCGAGGTTGAAGCCGATGTACTGGCCGAGTTCCAGGATGGAGTCGAACTTGTCCATCTCCGGCAGGTTGTTGGTGTGGTTGTGAAAGCCGACCCAGATCTTGTGCTTGTCGGCAAACGGCGCGACACGCGCGGCGAGGATGGCATTGCGCTCGGTGGTCACGCCAGTGCAGCCCAGCGCCTTGGCCACGAGGAAGTTGAACTCGATCTCCTCATTCGACTGCCCGAAGCCCATCTTGTGGATGTGAATGTTGACTCCCGCGTCGTTGTACATCTTCCGCAACTCCCTGCACTTTGCGAGCTGCTGCTCGCGCTCCGTGTCGGTGGCCTTGGCATTGATGCCGGCGTAGAGCTGGATGGGGCCGCCCATGAGCTCGGTCTCGCTGAGACCGTCATCGAGCAGCGCCTTGAGCGTCTCCTCGGCTGTCTTCGCCATGTCGCGGTAGCTGTAGGTGATGCAGCCGATGCGCACGCCGTTGAAGACGGAGCTGGGCTTGTCGGCAGCAGAAGCAGGACGGGGAAGCGAGAGGCCGGTCGCGGCTGCGACTGCGGTGCCAAGAAAGGTGCGACGGGAAAGCGGGTTTGATTTCATGGGAAGAATCAAGGGTGTGGTTGATTAGTTCAGTTCCTGCCCCGTCTTTGCCACATTCCCCTCATGAAGTCACGCCAAAGTGCCGAGAAGAGCTCATGAGTGTCCGCGCTCCTTTCTTGCCACCTCCACGGCTCACGCTATGGAGAGATGCATGACGCTTTCCCTCCCTCGCTGGTTTGACCTGCACACGCATTTCCGCCAAGGCCCCGCAATGGCTTCCTATGTCCAGGTACACCTCGACATGGGCTGTGCGGGGGCGCTGGCGATGCCGAACACGCAGCCGCCGGTGTCGCGGATTTCAGGGGCCGCGCAAAGCGATGGGTGGTCGATTGAGAGTTACTCGGCGGAGCTGCGCGCTGCGGGGGCGGATGGGTTTGAGCAGTTGATCGTGCCGCTTTACCTCACGCGACAGACCACGGCGGCGATGATTCGTGATGGCACGGCCTCGGGGCTGCTGCGGGCCTGCAAGTATTACCCGCCGCATGGGACGACGAATGCGGAGCATGGCATGCCGATGGATGATCTCATAGGCGGAGAGGTGCTGCGGGCGATGGAGGAGCACGGCATTGTGCTGTGCATTCATGGGGAGCAGCATGCGCTGAGCGGGCCGGACTACATCGATGCGCAGATGCGCAGCAGAATGCGGAAACGCGGTTTTACACCGAGAGGATGCCACGCCTCATTGCTGTGCATCCCAAGCTTCGGATTGTGTGTGAACACATCACCACGCGGACGGCTGCGGAGTTTGTGGCTCGGGCACCGGAGCATGTGGGGGCGACGATCACGCCGCAACACCTACTGTACACGCTGGGGCATTTGATTCAGGGGCTGAAGTACCACCTCTACTGCCTGCCTATTGTGAAGTTTCAGGATGATCGCGCGGCATTGCGGCACGCGGTGACCACGGCGGGGCAGAAGAAGTACTTCGCGGGTACGGACAGCGCGCCGCATACGACCAAAGCGACTGTCTGCGGCTGCGCGGCGGGTTGCTTCACCGGCGGCTGTGCGCCGCAGCTCTACGCGATGGCATTTGAAGAGGCGGGCGTGGATCTCGGCACAGCGAATGGGCTAGCGCTGCTGGAGCGTTTTCTTTGTCTCAATGGGCCGGCGTTCTATGGGTTCCCGGCGTCGGAGAAGCAGTTCCAGATGGAAAAGGTGGCGCAGACAATGACGCTGCTGGAGACGCCAGCGGGGCCGGTGACTCCGCTGCCGGTAGGAATGGGGATAGAGCTGACGTGGCGGATGGTGAGATGAGAAGGGCACCCTGCCTGACTGCAACTCACTCCGGTTTGGCCGCTAGGCGGATGCTGCGCGCGTTCATCCATGATCCAGCTTCGGCGGTGCCCACGGGATCGATCCGCAGACGCAGCATGCCCCCTTTGTAGGAAGGGATAGAAGACAGGGGGATGACATGGCGGTGGAATTCACCGTCGGCGATGAGAGGAAAGGAGGTCATATTTGCGGGCGAAAAGCCCTGCTGCCCATGTGGCTGCCACATCACAGTGCCCTGCTTCTGCTTGGTGCGAAAGGCGGCATCAATGATGAGGTAGGGAGCATCAGCCGCCTGCCAGAAAGTCAGCGGGCTGATGAGTTGCGGATCTTCCTGTCCCAGCAGCATGTGCAGATGAGCCTTCACTGGCCAGCCAGTATCCTGGGCGTTCTGATAGTGCCAGCCCTGGCGATCCTGCGTGAAGCTCCAGGCAGGCGATCCCTGCGGGCGATGCTTGGCCGCACGGGCGCGGATTTCCTGAACGGTGCCGAGCACCAGCTCGTAGTGGAATTCATAAGCGATGTTGTGATCGAGAATCTCCAGGCCCTGACCGGCGAGATAGCCGGTGCTGTTGGCATGTGTGTCGTTGGGGCCGGGCTTGCCGGCAAAGCCGCCGGTGAAATGCACACGACCGGGCGTGATGAGGCCGAGGCCATAGTCATGCTCATCGAGCAGCGCCGCCCAGCCTTCGGTGCCGGTCCAGAAGGACCAGGGATGTTTGCCTTGCGGCACGGGTGCGGCGGACACCGCATCCTGCGTGAAGGGCTTGCCATTCATGTAGCTGACCACGCGTGGAAATGCAGCATTGGCATAGACTGCGGGCAGTTCCTGCAAACGTGCGGGACACTGTGTGGTGTCACTACGCGTGTTCGTCAGCCGTGCCCGCGCCTTCACCACAGCACCATCCAGCTCCAGCCAGGAGTCGAAGGTGCATTCACCCGGCACATTATTGAGTGGCCATTGCAGCGGCACGCAGGTGAGGTGGATCTGTTTGCCGTCGTTTTCATGCGATAGAATGCGGCTGGCGTTTTTGAAATCATCGCCCGTCTGGATGGGATTCCAGCCGATGTGCCGCCAGTGCTCCGCAGGCTTCTGCCCGTTGGCTTCAAACGGCACCGGGCCGGAGAAAAACGAAAGCTGCACCTGCCGACCCAGGTCGAAGTTGTTGATCACGTTGGCCCCGTCCTTGACGCTCGCCAGAAAGGTGATCGCCCCGCCTCGCTCAAGGTCCACGCCGAGTTTCACCTGGTCGTTCACGAGCCAGCTCATGCGTTCCGCCTGCACCGATGTGCAGAGGAGCAGAAGGGAGAGTAGCTGGCGCGCAGGGTGCATGAGTGGTGAAGATGGGCCTGCCTGTCGATTCAGCAAGAGATGAAGAAAATGGATGCGGACAGATTTGTACGCGCTCACTTCGCCCTATGATTTCACTGAACGTCATCGCCACACTGCGCACGTGCTACACCGACAAGTTTGGTGTGCCTCGGCAATCGGGGCTAGTGCCCAGCGCGTGGGGCGTGGTCGAGTTTGAGTCGGCGTATCGGCGCATGGAGGCGGTGCGTGGCATTGAGCAGTTCAGCCACTTGTGGCTGATTACACAGTTTCATCTTGTCACCGAAGAGCCGACCTCGCTCACGGTGCGCCCGCCACGGCTCGGGGGCAATGAGCGGCGCGGGGTGTTTGCCACGCGCTCGCCCTTTCGTCCGAATCGGCTGACGCTCAGCGTCGTGAAGCTTGATCGTGTGGAGCTCGAAGGCGATGCCGCGCCGCGCCTGTTTGTCTCCGGCGTCGATCTTGTGGATGGCACGCCCATTCTCGACATCAAACCCTACGTGCGCTTCGCCGATTCGGTCCCTGCGGCCCAAAGCGGTTTCGCGGATGAGGCACCGCAGCGGCTGCCGGTACGCTGGGACTGCGACTGTGGCGTGCCGGAGGACGTGCGGGTGATCATCGATCAATCGCTCGAGTTGCAACCGCAGCCAGCCTACCACGAGGATGAAGAGCGGGAGTATGCGACGGAGATCGCCGGCTGGCGCGTGCGCTGGGCCGCGACGCTCGCAGGGGCGTGTGTGAAATCGTGCGAGTGGGTGGGTTGAGTCTTGGCGCTTTCAAAACTCATGACTGACACTGCTCTTCCCATACGCGCCGCCACCGAAACGGCCATCGCTCATGGCATCACACCAGACCGCTGCGACATCCTGCAAAACGGCAGCACGCTGGTGCTGCGGCTCACGGAAACGCTTGTGGCTCGTGTGGTGCAGGATGTGGACGGGCCACGGCAGGGCACGGAGTGGTTCGCGCGGGAGAATGCCATCGCCCAGCATCTGACGGAGCACGGTGCACCTGTGATCCCGCCGCATCCCGATCTCCCGCCGGGAGCGCATGAGTGTCTGGGCTATCCGATCAACTTCTGGCAGTTCGTCACCCGCGTGGGTGCGGAGCCTGATCCATGCGAGATCGGCCGCACACTGCGTCAATGCCACGACATCATGCGCCACTTTGCGGTGCCATTGCCCAAGCTGGCGATCCTCACCGAAAGCCTCGCGATTTTGCAAGAACGCGTGCTGTTTCCAAAGGCTACGCAGCAGATGTTGCGGGATCACCTCATGAATTCGATCGAGGTGCTCAGTCGCTATCCGCATCAAGCGCTGCATGGCGATGCACACATGGGCAACCTCTTGAACACCACACGCGGGCTGCTGTGGACGGACTGGGAGGACACCTTCTCTGGCCCCATCGAATGGGATGTGGCTTCCATCATCTGGAATGTGCAGATTCTGGATGAAGACCAAGCCACGGTACAGGCGATCTGCGATGCTTACTGCAAAGCGGGCGGAACAATCGACGACCATGCACTGCACCACAGCCTCATTGCCCGTGCGGCGGTGATGACCGCCTGGTATCCGATCCTCTACCCCAATCCGAATGCGGAGCGTCAGGCGAAGCTCCAACGCAGGATCGACTGGCTGCGAGATCAGCCACAAGGCTGACCTCCGTTTGAGCAGCGGCGAGAAAGCGGCGTCAGGTGAGACCCAGGCATGGTATTTCTGGACGCCTAGCTCTTCTTCACCGCCGACAGCGCCTGCACCTGCGTGGGGTCATACTTCGCGCCCTTCGACACCTGGATGAGCGTCATGAGCACCTTGGTGAGGAAGAACTTCTCTGGATCAGGTCGTTTATGAGCGTGGAGATTGTGATCGTCTTTGATGACGAGGTGCATTTCCTTGATGCCCTGATTCCAAAGGATGTCGTTGTTTTGCCAGAAGGTCGTCATGTTGAGGTCTTTTTCATGCACGCCGGTCTTCATATAAGCGCCGGTGCCGATGCAGCCGTAGCCGTGGTTTTGGCCTTTGTTCGGAATGTAGCAGACGCTCCATGTCGTTGGCTGTTCACCCGCTGGCTTTTCGAGGACTTCGAGTCGCACATGCACGGTGCCATTGCGATAGTCCACAGGCGAGGTCCAGTCCTTCGGACGCTCGACGTTGAGCATGTCGCCCTTGACGTAGTAGTGCGACTGACTGGGCTTCGAATTGAGCGCGTCCTCCTGGGTGAAAGAGAAGGTGACATCGAAAAGCACGAACTGGTCGGCACTGGAGATCGTTGAGCCAAGGCAGAACAGGAGGAGTGAGAGGAGCAGAGGGCGGCGTTTCATGGAGAGAATCATGGTGGTGGATGTTGCCTGGTCAATGCGGGATGATGTCGTCACGATCTAGTGGGCCTAAAAAAGCAAAACGGCGCAAGGTGTGTGACCCTGCGCCGCAGTGGAATTGATTTTCGAAATGACGGTTACTTCGTTGTCGTCGGCTTGAAGTTTTTCACGAACTCTAGGCACTTGGTCACGTCAGGCAGGCTGCTTTCCCAGTCTTTTTCCCATTCGACATCCAGCGGGCCCATGAAGCCCTGCTCGGCGTAGAGGTTCAGCACGGCAGGGATGTCCGACTGGCCGGTGCCCCAGACCATGTCCTTGGCTTCACGCACGCCGAAGGCATCGAGGTCTTTGACGTGGCTGTCGAAGATGCGGCCTTTGAGCACCTTGATGGCGTCGGTAGGTCTCACGCCGGAGCGCACCCAATGGCCGATGTCGGCACAGGAACCCATGCGCGCATCGCGGTCTTTGACCAGGCTGAGCACATACTCGGGATCCCAGTAGCGATAGCTGCGGTCGAGCGGCTTCTTCGGGTGGTTGTGGATTCCCATCTTGATGTCGTATTCCTTCACCAGCTTTTCGATGAGGTCGAAGGCATCATCGGCCGGTTCGCTGACGACCAAGCCAACTCCCATGTCCTTGCAGAAGTCGAAAATCTTGCGGCACTCCACTTCGTCGTTCGGGAGACGCACCACGCCGTAACCCACGGGTGTGAGTCCCAGTTCCTTGAGCTTGGCCTTCACCGGTTCACGCTGCTCCGCCGTGGTGTTGTGATCGAACTTGGATTTCGGATCAGCCTTGGAGACCAGATGGCCAGGAAAAAACTCGACGGTCTTGCCACCGGCGGCGGCGATTTTTTCGAGTGCTGTCATTAGATCGAAGGCCTTGAAGGTGTATGCCTGGCAGCCAGCATAAAAAAAGCCGACTTTGGCGCTTTCGGGGAGTGTCTGACCGGCGACAGCTAGGGATGCTGTTCCGAGAATGAGAGAGAGGAGTGTCTGGCGAATCATGGGAGCGTTTGAACGGACCGCGCGTGGACATCTTGCAAGTTCGAGGACTGAGGCGCATTCCGAGAATCGGCGTGAATCAAGTTCAGCGCCGCGAAACATTCGGCATTCTGTCCAAGGAGTTTACTTGCGTGGTGGCGAGGGAAGTTCATTCTCCCATATATGTACAACCTGAAGTCTGCTTGGATCTCCGTCGTGTTTGTTTGCGGCTTGTGCGCAGGAGTTTCATCGGCGGCGGACGTGAAAGGCGGCAAGGATCATCCTCTGCTAAAGCGCTACGAGGGCTCGACGCTGGTGTCGTATGAACTGAAAAACTACGACGCGCTGAAAATGGCGCTGGAGTGCATCGTGTTTGATTACAACGAAGGAAAGATGAAACCCTTTAAAAGTGTGCAGGTCGAAGGGCGCAAGACCACACTGTTTTACAATTTGCCCGCAGGCATCGGTACCCTGGAAGGCGTACGCCAGTATGAGAATGAACTGAAGGAAAAAGGTTTTGAAACACTCTTCCGTGCCTCGGGCGAAGAGATCGAGAAAAACAAGGGCAACAATCTTGCGATGGAAGTCTATGGAATGACGCCGGAAAACACGAACCAAGATCATCCGCAGATCATGGCCATGCAGGGGCCGGACAAGACTAAGTCACATTATCTCGCCACCCGCCTCGCACGTCCTGAAGGAGATGTGTTCTGCTCCGTCTGGTCATTCGAGGCCTCCTGGACCGCTGCTTCGCTGAAGGTTCCTGAGAAGAGCACCATCGTTCGTGTGGACATCTGCGAGGTGAAGCCGATGGAGCAGAAGATGGTGCTGGTGAAGGCGGCAGAAATGGCCAGCCAGATCGCCCTCAATGGCAAGGTGGCCCTCTACGGCATCCAGTTTGATACGGACAAAGCCACGATCCGCCCAGACTCCGAAGCCACGCTGGCAGAGATTGCCAAACTGCTTGAGGAAAAGCCAGACCTGCGCGTGCTGGTCGTCGGACACACGGATACGGAAGGCAGTTTTGAGTACAATCGCAGCCTTTCGCAGCGACGTGCGGACTCCGTGGTGGCCAATCTGGCGGGCAAGGGCATATCCAAGGAACGGCTCTTCCCAGTGGGAATTTCTTTCGCTTCTCCCGTGGCGACGAATGCCACCGAGGAAGGCCGCGCAAAAAACCGCCGCGTCGAACTCGTGGACATGGGCATGGCCAAGGCCAAGTGAAGTGCGGCTGGTGTTATCGAAGCGCCACGAAATCCCCCTCGAACATCACGCAGACCTGATCCTCGTGAATGACTTGCACCTGGAGTCTGAGGTGCGCTTTGCCAGTGCTTTGGAAGGTTGTCTTGAAGGCCGCGAGTGCCGCATCATTCGGCCGCACACACACGGCGCGCAGCGTGCCTCGCACGGGGCGCTTGTAACGGATGGAACTCTCGCGGATGACAATGTGTGCATGGCGGTCACCGAGTTGCAGCCAGAGCATCGCGTAGCCGGCCAGCGTGGTCAGGGCGCTGAGACTGCCACCAAACGCGGTGCCGAGGTGATTGTGATTTGGCTCCAAGGGGGCCGTCACGACGAGTTGTGAGCCATCGAAGCTTTCCAGCTTCACGCCCATGGCTTGTGTGAGCGGGATCTGCTCATGGAGGAAGCGTTCGGTGTCACGCAGGAGGTCGTCGTTCATGGAGACAGAACTGTCGGGTTGCCGTGCGAATTCGCAATGATCTTCGCGATAGGCCGGGGCTTTCAGGTCGTTCTCACCCAGACCAATCACCATGAAATCACTTTCGCGTCTCTTTGCCGTCGTCCTTTGCCTGGGCCTGCCCGCCAGTTTGCTGGCCGAACTTTCACTGCCACACTTTTTCAGCGATCACATGGTGCTTCAGCGTGAGCGTGCGGCGGCCATCTGGGGCATAGCGTCACCGAAATCAGAGGTCTCGGTGAGTTTTAAAGGCAAGACCGCGTCTGCCACGGCCAATGACAAAGGCCACTGGTGCGTAGCGATCCCAACGGGCGCAGCCGATCCGATGGGCGCGGAACTCACAGTCAAAGCGGGTGCCGACAGCGCGACGATCAAGGATGTGCTCGTTGGCGAGGTCTGGCTGGCTTCCGGCCAGTCAAACATGTATTACACCATGAACCGCTCACCTGCTTACGAGGAGTTGATGACCAAGGCCAGCCACCCAGGTCTGCGCATGTTCAATGCGCCGCTCGTGACCGCAGAGAAGCCGCAGGCTGACATCGAGGGCGAGTGGTCGCTATGCACTCCGGAAACGGTGCCGGGCTTCTCGGCGGTCGCTTTTTTCTTCGCCCTGAAACTGCATCAGGAACTCGGCGTGCCTGTCGGCGTGCTCAAAACGTGCTGGGGTGGCAAGCCGGTGGAAACGTTCACCAGCCGCGAGGCTCTGAACACACTGCCCGGCACCAAGGAGTTGGTGGACAAGCTGATGACAGAGGCTGCCGCGTATGATCCCGTCAAAGCCAAAGCGATCTACGAAACACAATTGGAAAAATGGAAGGTCACAATGGCAGCAGCGAAGGGCAAATCCGCCGACGAACGCAAGCGTCTGCCCAAGAAACCCGCCGAGCCCAAGCCGCCGCTGCTAACCGAAGGCCGGCCGGGAGTACTTTTTGATGCGATGATCAATCCCTTCGCTGGTTACACGATGCGTGGGGCGATCTGGTACCAAGGCGAGGGCAATGCCAGAGCCGGCGCGGTTCCGTAT
This sequence comes from Verrucomicrobia bacterium 12-59-8, assembly GCA_002279765.1. Next base: position 14,201 of record NCCR01000116.1, read on the forward strand.
GATCAGACGCTGCCACTGATGATCCGCGACTGGCGCAAGCGCTGGGGGGATGAATTCTCATTCTACTTCGTGCAACTGGCCAACTTCCATGCGCCGTCCACCGCACCGGGTACGCCGGATACTTGGGCGCTGCTACAGGACCGCATGCGACACATCTTGGAAAGCACGCCCAAGACCGGCATGGCCGTCATCAATGATGTGGGCGAGGTAAGTGACATTCATCCGAAGGATAAAATGACGCCGGGGAACCGGCTCGCACGTTGGGCGCTAGCAAATGACTACGGGCGCGATCTAGTGTATAGCAGCCCGCTTTTCAAATCGAGCGAGGTCAAAGATGGAGCTGTGCGTGTGACCTTTGATCATGCTGGCCAAGGATTGAAATCACGTGACGGAGCCGACCTGAAACGTTTCGAAATCGCCGGATCAGATCGTGTCTGGCATTGGGCGGATGCGAAGATCGACGGCAAGGAGAGCGTGCTGGTGAGCAACACCGATGTGAAACAGCCGGTCGCTGTGCGCTATGCCTGGGCAGCGAATCCCGAAGGGGCGAATCTCGTGAACAGTGAAGGTCTTCCCGCATCCATCTTCCGCACCGATGACTGGGATGACGTGGAAGCCGCTCCGCCACCCACGCAGGCGGACAAGGAGTTGGAGGAGCGACGTGCCTTGTCCGCAGAAATCAAAACGCTAAACGCCAAGCTCCAAGGCATGGATCGCAAAAGCCCTGAGGCTCTGGGACTGCGCAAGAAGGTGCAGGAACTGCTGACTAAATTCAAAGCCACTGCTCCGAAGAAATAGCGTAGCGGTTCATTTCGCCCACCAGCTGGACAGGCAGGCCTTGGGCGTGTCCGGCTTGATCAGCGTATCCTCGGAGTAATGCGAGGTGTCGTTGAACAGCATTAGGCGTGCGCGCACCGAATTTTTGAAGTCCACGACATTCAAAGCCGCCGGGTTTTGATCCAGATTGTCCCGATAACGCCGCGGATCGAATCCGAGCAGGGAGCTGAGCAGCAGGCGATTCGTTGCCTTGTGCGAAACGACGATTACCGACTCGCCTTCATGCTGCCTGACAATGTCCAGAAATGCTGGCAGGGCGCGTGCAGTCACCTCGAGGCCACTTTCGCCTCCGGGGGGAGCAAAGGTGAAGGGATCTTCATCCCAGGCGGCTGCCTCGGCGGGAAACTGCTGCTCCACCTCGGCCCGTGTCATTTGCTCCCAGTGGCCGTGCGAAATTTCACGCAGGCCATCACGTGGATTGACCTCCAGCTGAAGCGGTGCCGCCAGGATGCGTGCCGTTTCCATCGTGCGGTCCAGTGGGGAGGCGTAAACCGCCGCCACCGGAAGTCCTTTCAAGCGCTGCGCCAGATGTCCGGCCTGCGAGCGACCTTCATCCGACAGCGGCACATTGGTGGCGCCGGCAAACCGGTCTTCGGCTGTCAGGATGGTGGCACCGTGACGGATCAGGTATATTCGGGTGAGAGCCATGGGCACTCTCTATAGCACAGACAATCTGTGTCTTTCGAGCGGATTCGCATGCTGGATGGGCAATCACCGCCGCCCGTGATTGAAATCCACCGGCTTGCTGACGGTCGTTGCTCCCTGATTTTTTTCAATCAATGCATTCTTGCAGCTGGGATCAACGACGATAGTGGCAGCCTTGTTTTGGAATGTGTTGCCGGTGAATTGCAGGTCATGACCGTTGGGAGCGAATGTGACGGCTTCGCTGGGTGCGGAGTCGCCTAGGATGAAGATATTGTCGCGCACAATGATGGGGCCGTAGGTCGCCGCAGGATCATAGATTGTGAAGTAGAGTTCCGGAAACTGGCCCGGCTTCGCCGTGCGGTAGGCGATGCGGCCACGCCGCATGTCGGGCTCGTTTTTCGTTGTGTTGTTGACGAAGACATTGCCGGTCATGATGAAATTGACCGGCTGGTTGATCCATGCGCCTCGACCACCATTGCGAAAGGTGTTGCCTGTCATCGTCACCTCCGTGCAGCTTTTCTCCACGCTCACCACGCGCGAACCATTGGTGCCATCGACGAGGTTGCCGGTGATCGTGGCGTTCTGGCAGTACTCCGCCAGAAAGAACGCCCCCATGCGGCTGCCGAGGATGTGGTTGTTCGCAAAGATGACGTTTTGGCAGCGCTGGATGTGCATCGTGTCGCCGTTCGCACTGAGTTGGCAGCCGGTGACGCGTACTTCTTTCGCACCCACAATGTCAAAGGCACCTTTGCCGGGGCCGCTGCCTGTCGGAGAATACGCGGAGAGATAAGTGGCGCTGATGTTGAAAGCCAGACTGCCGCTGCCATCACTTTCAAAGTGAAGCGGTGCGCCTTTCGGCTGATCGGCGATCTTGATGTGTTCCGGGGTGGATTCGACGACGAAGTACTGGCGGCCACGGATAAGGTTTTTGGGCAAATCTGCGCCCATGAAAGTGATCGCCTCTTTGGGCTCGTCAGTTTCGCTGATGAGAAGCGGCCGGTCGGTGTTGTCTAACTTCACGAGATCTCCGCTGAATGTCACTGCTCGTATCAGGTCGGTGCGAAAATACTTCTTCGCACGTTCAACCTCCCAGGGTTCATAAGCCTCCGGCCACGTCATAATCTGCCACAGGTAGCCGTAGTCCCACATGAACTTTCCGCTGCGCAGCAGCGTGCAGCTTTCCACCGCCACACGTTCGGCATAGGCCGTCACTGCGCTCTCTGCGCTCTCGCTGCTTTTCCCGGCCAGCCCATGTACGCCGATCACGGCTCCGGCCATGCCGTTGGACTTCACCTCGCGAAACAGGATGTCATGCGTGCCACCTTCTTTCGTGGTGGTGATCTCGATGCCCTTTGTGTTCGCATTGGGCTCCCACAAATTGTCCTTTTGGGCCGGATCAAACACATGGCCGACAAACTCCCCGCCATGCCAGGTGAAGTGCACGATGTCCTCGCCTGCAAACAGCACCACACGCGCCTTATCAGGCAGTGCCTCCGGCAGATTGAATCTGGCCCCATGAGCAAACACGGTCATGTTCGATGACAGTGGCAAAGGCTTGATGCCATCCAGATGATAATCCCCCGCCGGAATCGTCACCACGCCACCTTTGGCAAGCAGAGCGGCAAGTATCGCCGAATCATCGGCCCAAACGGTGGCGGAGAGCAGCAGGAGGCATAAGAGCGTTTTCATGTGGGGAATATGTCATCTCAAGGCTTCTTCACCTTCTGCACCGGTGTGCTGGGCAAAGAGGAAATATCCAGCTTGAAGGCCTTGACCGGCTGCTTGCCGAGCAGTTGCAGATCGAACCACTCGACCATGCGTTCGGTGTCCTGCGGCATCTCCTGCCAGCCGCCGTGGCCAGCACCTTCGCGGATGACCAGTTCGCACACATCTCCCTCTTCGTGGCAGCGCTTGAGAAAACGCTGCGACTGTGTGATCGACACCTGCGGATCGGCATCGCCGTGCACGATGAAGATGGGTGGCTGCCCTTTGTGAACCCAGTAGATCGACGACAGCTCACGTCCCAAAGCTGCACGGCCATCCTCAGTCGCTGCTTTCGGCCCAAATGCCGCTGCATAGGCCGCGAGTTTGCCAATGCCTACGGCATTGTCGCCCGGCTCAAACCAGTTCAGGTAATCTGTCGGCGGATAAAAGCACGCCACGGCATTCACGGCGCTGCTTTCGCGATCAATCGGGTCAGCCGCTTTCGCATCTCCTGGACCGCCACGCGTTGCCAGCATCAGGCTCAGGTGTCCGCCTGCGCTGCTGCCCGTGACGCCGAGCTTTTGCGAATCCACACCATAGTCTGCCGCATGGGCGCGAACAAACCGCACTGCGCGATTCAGATCCGCCACGATCTCCTCCACCTGAAACCTCGGCTGCGTGCCATGCACGACCACAAATGTCGTGTAACCTGCGTTCGGCCAGCCACCATCGCTGATGCCATTGTGGTTCGATTTCCAGCCACCGCTGATGATCTTAACGATGCCCGCCCCGTTCGGCTTCACCGGCTTGAAGACATCCATGGTCAGCGCCACTCCATCATGCTTAGTGTAGATGACATCGCTGATGCGTTCCGGCTCCTGGGCATGCAGTGGTGTGGTGATCAGAACTAGGAATGAGGAAAGAAGGAGCAGGGGGCGTTTCATGGTTGGGTTGGGGTTGTGCATTAATTCTCAAAATTCGCAATCGTCTTCACCTCGGACAAAGTGGGAATGGATGACCTGCCTCCAGGCTTGCGCACCGACAGTGAGGCAGTCATCGATGCAAAGCGCAGCGCTTCGACCAGCGGCATGCTGCCAGCAATGGCGAACGCAAACGCACCATGAAAAATGTCGCCAGCCGCTGTGGTGTCCACGGCTGCGGCCTGGAATGCTGGCAGCTCGGTGAATCCATCGCCGGCGTCGAAGATCAGGCCGCGTTCTCCGAGGGTGACGATGGTCTTGGTGCCGAACTGCTCGCGCAGTTTTGCCAGACATTGGCGGCGATCCGCTTCAAGCTGAAAATTCTTCATGCCTGTGGCCTGCAGGGCGAATCGCTCCGATGCTGCGAGGTAATCTACTTTGCCCGCCAGCACAGCCGTGCCTTCGCGCCATGAACCGGCATCGAGGATGGTGATTGCATCTGGAAACGCCCGCATGGCAGCCAGCGAAGCCTCAAGCTCATGGCCGTCGAACAACAACACTCGTGGCGACAGTGGGCGCAGTGCGGTGGCATCCATCGAGAACGAAGCCCCTTTGAGCTTGCGATTGATGATGGTGCGGCTGCCGTTTTGACGGTTGATGAGGATCACCGACAGCGGTGTCGCATATGAGGGACGCAATTCCAGCAGGGACACATCGGTGCCAACAGCGGTGAATTCGTCGTGGGTGCGTCTGCCATGAACATCATCGCCTACTAGGCCAGCGAAGCCGGTGCGGAGTCCCCAAAATGAAAGCAGCCATGCGGCGTTTGCAGCAGGTCCGCCACAGGCTTCGAGGGATTCGTGCGTTTCGCATTTAGTGTTCTCTTGTGGATGCTGATCCACGAACAGACTCACATCACAGGTGGCATGGCCAATGCATAATACGTCAAGAGGCATGGGAGTTGGAATGGACAAGGAATGAATGGAATATGCGGGTGAATCGTTGCATCAGGGCTTGGTGCCAGGCTGATTCAATGTCTTCAGCAGGACATCATTGGGACCGAGTCCGAATTCGGCACGCAGCTTTTGCTCGCCCTTCGCATTGCGCTTCAAATCTTCCGCCACTGTCTTGGTATCCTCAGGGATGGCCCCCTGGTCATGCGTCTCGGAGATCCAGGCGTCGAGCTGCTGGCGCAGGTGTCCGAGTGTGGCGTGATGCGCGGGATCATCGACGAGATTGTGCAGCTCGAACGGATCGTTTTGAAGATCGTACAGTTCTTCAGTTGGACGCTGTGTGGCCATGAATTTGGACTGATCGGCGGTGAGCTTTCCATCGGCGAAAAGCTGGCGCATGCGGTTGTAGGAAGGATTGGTCACCTCCGCGTAGGCCATGCGCTGGAGATAGGGGCGCTGCGGCTCGTAATTGCGCATGAGTTTGAAGCGTGCGTCACGCACGGTCCGCACACGATCCGGGGTGTCGTCGATCCGATCACGGGCGCCGAAGATGAACTCACGCTTCTTCGCATCCGGCCCGAAGAACGGAGCACCATCGAGACCTTCAGCGTTTAATCCTGCCAGAGACAGTGATGTGGCATGAACATCAAGTAGGGAGACGAGGGCATCACTGGAACTGCCGGGTTTCAACAACGCGGGCCAACGCACCATGAGGGGAACCTCAAAACCCTGCTCCGACGGAAAGTATTTGCCGCGAAAATCCTCACGACCGTGGTCGGAGAAAACGAACAGGACCGTATTGTCCCGCAGGCCCTCGCTGTCGAGCAGGCGCAACAACGCACCGACTTTTTCGTCCAGCACTGCGACTTCATCGAGATAGGCGGCCCAGTCGGCGCGGATGACCGCATCATCGGCGAGATATGGCGGGAGTTTGACCTTGGCAGGATCGGTAGGATTTTTTGCCGCACGATAGTAGGGCCGGTGCGTTTCGTGGAGGTTCACCTGTGCGTAAAACGGCTGGTGTGATTTCAGAGCGCTCCACTTCATGCTGTCAAAGGCCTTGCCGTCATCAAAGAAATTCCAGTCTGTCTTGCCCGCACCGGTGAAGCCGAGTTCTGGCGGCAGCGCACGAACATTCGCAGTGAAGTAGCCTGCCTCGCGCATTCGTTCGGTGATCAACCGAACCCCGGCGGGCCTCACAAAATCGCGGGTGCGGTGGCTACGGTGATTCTGCGCCCCAATGCGTGTCTGATAGAGACCCGTCATGAATGCCGAGCGCGAGGTGGAGCATACAGGCCCGGTGGCGAATGCGTTGTGATACAGGCAAGACTCCGTCGCCAGACGGTCGATGTTGGGCGTGCGCGCTGCTTCGACACCGTAGCAGCCAAAGTCCTTGCACGCGTCTTCGGCGATGATCCAGAGAATGTTCGGTTTCATGGCCTCAGCAGCAGCGCTTAACATGGCCGTTTCGATAAATAAAAAGCCGATAAGCTTGAGCACTGAATTCATCGTATTACTTTGGTTTTGTCGAGTTTGAATTCAGAATCCGGCAGTGGCAGTGTGGCATGGAATGCCGCCTTTTTCGCTTAGGGTTTTGATTTCCCAAAGTCGGCCACTGCGGCCTTCATGAAACTGCCATACATTACTTTTTGCTCCTCGCCGGTCATGTCGAAGCGCTCGACGAGAATTACCATGACGAGCTCGTTCTTCGGATCGATCCACATGGCGGTGCGGCGTGCACCACGGTGGCCGAAACTGCCGACACTGGGGCCTTCGTCGTCCTTGAGTTTGACCGACCAAGCAACGCCGTAGGCTTCCTGCGGGTTCACGGGTACATCACCGGTTTGGATGGCGGTCATTTGCTTCACGGCCTGCTCGGAGAGATAGCGTTGGCCATCGAGCGTTCCGCCATTGAGCAGCATTCGGCAGATCATGCCGATGTCGGACGCGGTGGAGTAGAATCCGCCAGCCGGTTCGCCGTAGTGCTTGGCGTAGTTGAAAGCCACGCCTGCCCCCATCTCGGCGGTAAGCGCACGCGGCACATGGACACCTTCGCTCCATTTTTCGATGATGCGCTGTTCGACATCCTTGTCCTGCTTGATCTCTTCAAGACTAGTCTTGTCCGCAGTGAAGCGCGCCGTATGCGCCAGCCGTGCTGCCTGCTCTTCGTTCGGCCAGAAGGTCGTGTCCTTCATGCCGAGTGGGTCAAACAAGCGTTTCTGCATGAAATCAGCGTAGCTCACGCCGCTCACCACTTCGATGATTCGGCCACCCGTATCGATGCCGCAATTGTTGTATTCGTATTTGGTGCCCGGCTCCTGACGCAAAGGGAAAGCCGCAATTGCGGCCACGTCTTCCTGCAACGATTGCGATTTTTTCAATGTATTCTCATTCGCGAGGACTAGGCCGCTGGTATGGCACATCACCTCACGCACGGTGATCGGGTGTTTCGGCGGGTGCAGGATGCCATCTGCATCTTTGATCTGCTGGCCCTTGAATTCAGGCAGATATTTTTCCACCGGATCATCGAGGCTCACCTTGCCTTCATCTACGAGCATCATGAGCGCCGTTCCGGTGAGCGACTTGCTCATCGATGCGATCCAAAACACCGCGTCTTTGCGCATGGGGGTCTTGTCCGCGAGGCTGGCATAGCCTGCTGCTTCAAGATCGAGCACTTTATCCTTGTTGGCGACCAGCGTAACCACACCCGGAACGATATGCTTGTCCACCAGTGACTGCAGGACTGGCTGAAGCGGGCTGGAACTCGTCTCGCCATGCGACAGTGAAGCAAGTGCGAGGAACGTGAGAAAATGGACGGGCTTCATTTGGATGAGTTTTGCTGTGAAGAAACGGTGCTGTCCGCCATGCCGCTTTTGTAAGCGATGGCCTGTACTTGAATCCCCGGCTGTACGCTGATTGCACCACAATAGACGTAGCCACGTGTGCGGGTCGGGGTGGTGCCGTCGAGGGTGTAGCGGAACCAGGCGCCGGGGGTCGAGGACTTGAGCGTGGTGATTTTGCCGTCGCTGCTGAACTGCGGCTTGCCACAGGGTTCTTTGCCTTCCTCATAAAGGCCGCAATCAGGGTAATTCTTCACCACATCCCAGGCGAGGCGTTCAATGAGCCGCGCCTGTTCGGGAGTAAACGTGGTCTCGATGGGCAGCACCTTGCCTTCCGGAGCCTCACGATAGAAAGCGGAATACCAGGTGAGATCCACGAGATACGCACCATTCGCCGAATTGTGGATCGGTCCGCTCGCCGGATGCACCTGATCATTAAACAGCAGCGGATAGAAGGAGCCGCGTTTCATGCCAGGAAACTTTCCTTGGTCGATCATGTTCTTGATCCAGCCCATCGCGAGCGCGCTCGGAATGATGTGCGCAGGTTTCCCATCAGCGATCTGCGGATTCAGCCGGTGCTGCAGTTCCTCCACATACAGCAGCATGGCGCTCATCGATTCCTCCCAGGTCAATGCCGGGAAGGTCTTCTTCATTTGAAAGCTCGGCACATTGCCATTGTCACTGGGGCGGGCCCGTTTCATCTCCACCCACTCGCAGTAGAGCCATGGATGCAAGTCGGGCGACTTCTCGCGGAATTTGCGGATGAAGTTGATCTCAGCGGCGATCTCCTTGTCCAGATCAAAATCACGTGGCTGCAGGGTGATCAGGTCCACCTTGCCGATCTTGCTCCAATACTCATCCCAAGTCGCGGTGCCACGTTTCTGCGCCTGCGTCTCTTTGGCATTGGCCAGCTTGTCGTTCTTGTAGTCTCCTGTCGCGACGGCCCAGTTCTCGCGCGTGAGTGCTCCAGGCCGTAAAAAAGACTCCTGATGGTGCGCATAGCCCGCCGTGCGTGCGTAGCGCCAGAAGCCCCCGCAGGTTCCCGTGAGGCTGTTGCCCACATGCGCCGTGAAGAGTCCCGGCTTGTTCTGATCCTTCAGCAGATACGTCACCGGCACCGCCAGGCTGGGGGCGGGGAGATCTGGCGAAATCGTGATGGCCGTGATCGTCGTGTTCTTTGCCACATGGATCGGCTTCGTGTAAGTCTCGCCATGATCTGCGGTGGGCGTGCTGCCATCCAGCGTGTAGCGAATGATGGCGTCACGCGGGCCGCTGAGTTTCACATCCGTGGGACCGCTCACATCGTTTTCTGCGGGTGAAAAGGCAGGCCGGTTGGGGGTTGCGGTGGCAAACAGATCAAAGCCAATGGCGCTGTCGTTCACCGCATCTTTGCCTTCGATGAACGGCGTGAACTTGGAGCCCTTGCTGTCGCTGGCGAGGAGGCGGTCTTTAGCGTAAACCTCCACCTTGCCCATCTTTGCCGTTGAGCCTGCCGGCATCGACAGGCGCAGCCAGCGGTACAGCCTAGCATTGTCAAATTTCACCTCGGTCCAAGTCTTGGCCGCTGGTGCGTTCGTGATCGTTGTCAGCGTGACATAATCTTCGGTTCGCGATGTGTTGGAGCCCTCCAGCTTGGCTCCGACCATGGCCTGCTCACTGCCGGGCGCTGGTTCAAAGCGCAGGCGATTGCACGCTGGGAGAGGTTTGTCTGCGGCATCCGCAGCGGCGCACAGCCAAAGTGTGATGAGCTGGAAGATGCCTCCCATGAGTTTGCGTGGGTTGGTTTCCATAACAGGTTTGAAAGTTGAAATCGCTTACTGCGGCCAGTAGATGGCGATCTTCTTTTTCAGGAAGTCCACACTGCGTGCGAGCTGCTCCATGCCATCCACACCATCCTCGATGCTGATCCAGCCGTTGAAGCCTTTGCTCTTCAGCTCGGTGAAAATCGCATTATAGTCATTGAGGCCTTTGCCGATCTCGCCATGACGCAGACGCTTCGCATAGCCCTGCGCGCCGCCTTCTTCTTTGCGCAGATCTTCGATGGTGCCTTCCGCCAGATAGCGGTCGCTCGCATGCATGGTCACGACTCGGTGTGAGACGCGCTTCAGCAGCTCAATCGGATCCTCGCCCGCGAGGTAGGTGTTGGAAGGATCATAGTTCACACCGAAGTTCGGGTGATTCACCGCATCCACGAGTTTGCAGAAGACATCCATCTTCTGGGCGAATTCGGGATACTCCCAGAAGTCATCCTTGTAGTGATTCTCAATGATCAGCGTGATGCCGCGCTCCTGCGCATAAGGCAGGCAGGCATAGATCGATTCAGCAGCCAGTTTCACGCCTTCATCGAGTGTCAGCTCGGGACGACGTTGTCCGCTGAGCACGCGGCAGTACGATCCGCCGAGCGTATGCGTCATGTCGATCCACCGTTTCTGCTTGGCGATCTCCTTCTCGCGGAACGCTGCGTCCGGGTGGGTGAAGTCGGGCGAGCAGCACATCATCGGGATCACCTTGCCGGTGTCCTCAACTTCCTTGCGGAAGCGCGGCCAGTTGCTCTCATCGGACATCTCCAGAAAGCCGGCATACCATTCGAGTCCTTGCACATCGAGCTTGGAGGCGAGCTGAATCCATTCGGAGACGGTCATAGTTCCTTCTTTGCAGAGGGCTTGCATGAAGGCTTTGGGGAAGGCGGCGAGTTTGGGCATGGTGGTTATTTGGAGGGAATGGTTGAGCTGTCCTTGGGTGGATTGCGGCCGATGAAGGGATGCTGCTCCAAATCGAACACCTGGCCGCTGATCGGCCCGCATTCATCAGCGAGCAGCCAGGCGGCGCAGGCGGCGATCTCGTCGGGCCAGAGGATGCGCCCGGCGGGGGCATAGACCTTGGGCAGATCGGCATACCAGTCTTCGCGGAGTCCGTGTTCGCGTTTTCGCTTCGCCTCGTTTTCCGTAAGCACCCAGCCGGGATTGATCTGGTTCACGCGCACGCCGTCTTCACGCATAAGCGTATCGCCGAGGTTGCGCGTCAGGGTCATGAGCGCACCTTTGCTGACGCTGTATGGCATGAGATTGGGCTCGCCGCTGTAGGCATTGACGCTGCCAATGTTGATGACGCTGCCGCGCGTCTCACGCAGGTACGGGAGGGCGGCCCGGGTGATGAGGTAGGGGACCACGCAGTTGATCTCCAGCATGCGGCGGAACCATGCGCCATCCGTGGTCTGGATGTTGCCCGTGCCGACCTGAGCGGCATTGTTGACCACAGCATCAATTTTCCCGAAGGCTTGGATGGCCTGCTCCACCAGCAATTGTGGTGCTTCTTCGTCAGCGAGATCCTTGATGACGAGCGTGGCGTTTGCCGCGCCGAGCTCCGCCACTGTTTGATCTCCCAGATCTTGCTCAAGACCATGAATGAGCACGCGTGCTCCTTCTGCGACGCAGCGTTTGGCGATGGCTTTACCGATGCCGGTGACACTGCCGGTGACGATGATGACTTTGTTTTCGAGGCGGGACATGTTTTAGGATTCTGTAAAAGGACCGGAATTTTGTTGGGAGAGTCGAGGCGACAGGGATTTTCTGCTTCAAACTCATTGCGGCCGCACAACCTGCCGCCTCGCCGAGTGCCATGGCAGTCACGGTCACACGCGTCGAAGCATGCGCGCCACGAGTGGCGCTATGACAACGACCAGCCACGAGCAGGTTTTCGATTTGCTGCGGCACGAGCGAGCGATACGGAATGTCATACGGCCCGGGCTGCACCTTTTGCGGATCAAAGTCGTTCGCACTGCCTACAACGGTTTTGTTGGGATGGAGATCGAGATACCAGCAACCCGTAGCAATGGCATCGTCGAAGCGTCGGCCTTGCATGATTTCCTTTTCGTTCAGCACATGCTGACCGATGAGGCGGCGGGATTCGCGAACGCCAATCCACGGATAGGCTTCGAGAAAGTAGGACTCCGCAAAGGCTGGAATGTCTCGCTTCCATGCGCGGTGCATGGCCAGTGCATCGGCCCGGCCCTGCATTTCGGCCCGACTGAGATCCGCGGCATCGGTGGGATTGGCGGGGACGCGCACGCCGTGGATGTAAACCTCATCGTTGGAATACATGAACATCACGCCCGGCCCGTAGAAGTGTGGTAGTTCACCCAACTCCTGGGCTTTCACCAGAGATGCACGGCAGAGCTTGCTGATGTCTGGCACGCGCTGAACCTTGCCGATGCGAAAATGCAGCGTGAGCGGCTGCACCTCGGCGCTTTGTTCAGTGGGCGCACCCGCTCGTGCAGCCACATC
>NCCR01000116.1:26395-38161 GCA_002279765.1 Verrucomicrobia bacterium 12-59-8
GCCGGTGCAGTCGATCACCACCTTGGGCTTGATGCGAACCAGCCCATCCTTGTTGGCGATCACCACAGAGGTTACGCGGCCATTGGAGGACTCCGCATCGCACACGAATGAATTGAAAAGCACAGTCAGTTTATCGCCGCAGGCCTGCAACTCCCGGTCCAGCAGCACTTTGAACTCAAAGGTGTTCGGGATCGTGGGATTGTGCGGTTTGATCTCCTGAGCATCCGCCTTGCACACGCCTGTCTTTGCCAGCAGTTCCAGGGCGATGCCTCGCACGACGACGCGATGAGTCTTGATGTCCGCAATGCCGTCGAAGTACGGCAGGCCCACGCTGGTGATGATACCACCCGCGAACGGAGCCTTTTCCACGAGGAGTGTCTTTGCACCATTGCGTGCGGCGCTGAGTGCAGCTGCGGTGCCCGCACAGCCACCGCCGCAAACCAGCACATCAGTCTCGATCTCGCGCATCGGTAACTTCACGAGCACCTGATTCGCCGCCACCACTGATGCCATGGGGGCCACCGCCGCGACGGCGGATGCTTTCACGAAGGCACGCCGCGTATGCCCGTCACTGCTGGTTGGGTTGGGATTCATGACAGTTAAGCATAACGGAGGCTTGACGTGCAGTTCCACGACAAAGTCTGTGCGAAATGCGCCAAATCTGCAAGACGCGGAAATCGGGTCCAGATGCAAAGACACCGGAGCCAATGACAGCCCCGGCGTTAAAAGGATCAAAAACAGGTGAGTCTGAAGGCCGTCAGATTATTTCGCCACGCCCTTGATGCTGAAGTCGTCGTATTCGACGTCCACAGTATTCGTGGTGAGGCTGATCAGAGACTTGGTGTCGTGATTGATGCCTGTAGATTTGAAGGAGCCAACGGCCTTGCCGTCAATGCTCACGCTGATCTCATCACCGCTGGTGTTCACCACGAGCGTGTGCCACTCCTCCAGGCTGAGCTTGACCGGGAACTTCGTCGTTTTGGTGGCGAGCATCTTCTTCTCCTCATCCGTGAGCTGGTTGGCCTTCTTGCGGTCGTAGAGACCATTGCTGAGGTCGAAGCCGCCGGTTTTCGCGTCAGAGACCGTCACGCTGGTCGGGGCGATGGAGGCCTGGCAGATGTGGCCTGCATGTGAGCCTTTGTAGTTCTTGTCGTCGAACCACACGTTGAAGCTCTTCGCCTTGTCGCTGACGAAGCGGAACTTCACGCTGACTTCCAGGTCGCGCTCGCCTTCGATTTTGATGTTGTCCACGGCGCTGTGGTCTGAGGTGGGGGCGGTGATGCCGACCAGCACGCCGCCTTTCACCTCGCTGGAGCTCTTGTAATGGCCCCAGGCTTTGCCGAAACCGGCGGCGGCGAAGTCATCCGAAAAAATGACGCGTGGATAGTCTGCGGCAAACGCGGTGGTGGAAAGCAGGGCAAGGCAAAGAATGGATTTCATGGCTGGTGGTGGTTGTGGGAAGGAAGAACGGCTGCGTGCCGTGCATCACACAGCCTATTTGACAAACTTCTTCACAAAGTCCAGCACCGAGCGGGTGAAGGTCCAGTTGCCTGTTTCAGGCAGGCATTGAGATGGAGCGCTTACCCAGCTCTCGATCACGATTTGGTCCGGCCTGCCGTCCACGGCGGCGTAGTCGTAACCCTGTTGCATGATGGAGGTGTACCAGGTGCTGTCGTCGGCCAGGCCGCGCTTCTGCATGCCAGGATAACCGGAAGCCCAATAAATTAGCGAGAACGGCAGCTTCTTCTGGCGGCAAAAGAGTTCCAGTTGACGCACCTCTTTCCACGAACCCTTCTGCTGCACGTTGAATCGAAGCCAGTCCACATCCAGCCGGTAGAAGTCGAGGCCGCGAACCTTCTTTTCGGCAAGCTTTTGCTGCAAACCGGTGATCCATTTCTGATGATCTTCGATGGAGGCAGATGGATAGGCCTCGATGTCGCCAACGAACACGTCTGGGAAATGCTGGCGCACGAGCGCGACGTAGGCGGCGGTTTCCTTCATCGCATACTCATCGCTTTGATGGATCTGCTCGCGGGCGCAGGCCAACGGCTCATCCATGGCGATGGCATAGAGGTTGGCACCCAGGCTTTGCAGGCGTTCCCAATTCTTGCGCTCGGCATGGAAGCATTTCTCGCCGGTCTGCGCCCAGGGCTTTACAGCACCGACCTCCATTGCGAGCTTCAGCTTCCACTCCTTCATCATGCCGAACCATTTGCGCAGTTCATCGTCATTGAAATGGCGCTGTAGGTTCAGGTCGGTGATGAATAGCACATCTGTCACCTCTCTCGTTTCCTTCCAATAATCAGGCTGCTCAAACAACTGGCGGAAGGCCAGACATTTGTCCTGGCCCGGCGGACTGATCCAGACCGAGGGCTTCGGCGTCTGCGCTGAAACCATGGAGCCACAGGCAAACAGCGCCAGAGCCGTCAGAAGTCGAATGCTCATGCGAACAGAAATGGATGGAGGTGAGCTGATGATCAAACCGGGCGCAGCACGCTCTTCACGACTTCACCCTTGTGCATCTTCTCAAAGGCTTCGTGCCATTCGGTCACAGGCCAGACACCGCCGATGATCGGTTTCACATCAAACTGACCGCTGCTGAGCAGAGCGATGACGCGTTCCCAGATCGGCCAGTTGTGGCTGAAACTCCCTTGCAGCGTGATGTTCTTCTGTACGAGCGGGTCGAGATTGAAGCCGAGCGGCTGCGGGCCCCAGCCGACTTTGCTGATCCATCCGGCGGGACGCACGATGTCGAGCGCGATCTTGAGAGTGATGCTGGCACCAGCGGCGTCGATGACGCCATCGCAGCCGAGGCCGTCGCGGTCAATGGCCCAGGGCTTCGCATCGCCGATGATGACTTCGCAGCCATACTGCTTCGCGATTTCGAGTCGATGTGCATCCTGCGGCAAACCGACGATGGCGACCTGCGCACCGCAAAGGCGTGCCATGGCGGCGCAGAGGATGCCGATGGTGCCTGGGCCGAGCACAGCGACGCGGTCGCCGGGCTCAATGCGTGCATTCTTCACCACGGCGCTGTAGGCCACGCAGCAGGGCTCGGTGAGGCAGGCCTGCTCGAAGGGAAGTTGATCCGGGACGTGGTGCAGAATGCGGCTGGGTACGCGCACATACTTGGTCATCGCCCCGTTCACACCGTAGCCGAAGCCTTTGCGGGTTGGGTCGAGGTTGTAGAGACCACGTTTCGTCATCGGATTGTTCGGGCTAATGATGGCGGCGGTCTCGGAGACCACGCGGTCACCCTCCTTCCAGCCTTCCACGTCCTTGCCGACTTCGACGATGCGTCCGCCGAACTCATGACCGAGCACGACCGGGTAATTCACCGGCCAGGAATGGTCGGCGGTCCACTGATGCAGATCGGAGCCACAAACACCGACATTGGCCACTTCGAGGAGAACGTCCTCGCTGCCGATGGTGGGTGTTTCGATTTCACGGATTTCGACGGAGCCTTTTTCAGGCGCGTAATTGACGACGGCGGCGGATTTCATGGTTGGGAAGGACTGGTAAAATTAGAAAGCAGGAACGTCCTGAGCATGCACGGCTTCGCAAATCATGCGCAGCGAAGCTTCAAGATTACCGTCCGCCGTTTTGAAGGCGTCGGCATCAATGGTGAGGGGGGCACCGAGAACGACGAGCGGGGCACCGTATTGCGGGCACTTGATGGCCTGCTCCAAACTGAGGCCGCCGACCGCCTGGACGGGGATTTTGACGGCGTTGCACACTTCACGGAGCTGATCCAGCGGGCTGGGCATGCGCTTACCCACAGCGGCGATGCCTCGGCGCTCGTCATAGCCGATGTGGTGAATGACGTAGTCGCAGCCGAGGTCTTCGAGGAACTTCGCGCCTTCGATCATGCTTTCACAGACCATGTTGTCTCCCATGACCTTGCAGCCGAAGTCGGCACCGGCTTTGACAACGCACTTGATTGTCTCGGCATGAGCACGGGCCATGACGACAACATGGGTGGCACCAGCCTTGGCCATCATTTCGGCTTCGAGGTAGCCGCCATCCATCGTCTTGAGATCGGCGACGATCGGCGTATTTGGGAAAGCTTTTCTCAGGGCGCGCACACCGTGGAGGCCTTCAGCAAGGATGAGAGGCGTTCCGGCTTCCAGCCAGTCCACACCGGCTCGCATGGCCAGGGCGGCGGTTTCGAGCGCTTCGTCGATGTTGGTGAGGTCGAGGGAAATTTGAACGATGGGTTTCATGGGCGGTTGGAGGGTGAGAGATTAACGCAGAACCCGGCGGCCGCGTCACGACAAAGATCATGCGAAATGCGACAGGCGGGCGCGGCCGGGTGGGTTTCCAAAAATTCTGCGGACAGGCGAATGTGCTGGCGCAGAGGCAACATTCACTCAGACTCTGCCTACTCTCCTATGAAAGCCCAGATCGCCGATTTTTCCCGACGTCACTTTTTGCGCGCCGCCCTGGCCGGGCCTGGGCTGCTGCCTGCTGCCACATGGGTGTCTGCGGCGGACGGTGGACGCGAGGCGAAGGCGTTTGACGAGCCGAACCGCAGCGTGCCGCTGGTACATGATGTGGATGTCATTGTCTGTGGTGCGGGGCCGGCGGGTGTGGCGGCGGCGGTCGCTGCTGCGCGGTCGGGCGCACGTGTGCGCTTGTTTGAAACGAATGGCTGCCTCGGCGGTGTTTGGACGGCGGGCCTGCTCACGTGGGTGTTTGACTTCGACAAGCCGGGCTTCACACGAGAGATCACGCGACTGCTCGATGAGCGGGGCGCGCGCCGTGGCAGTGATGCGGGGCGCTTTGTCTATGAGCCGGACGAAATGAAGCTGCTGCTGGAGGATTTGTGCACTGAGGCAGGGGTGAAGTTTCGCCTGCAAACGCGGGTGGTGGCAGCCTATCGCGAGGGACGGCAGCTCACCACGGTCATCACGGAATCACGCTCGGGCCGTGAGGCGTGGCAGGCTCCTGTGTTCATCGACACCACGGGTGATGGCGTGCTGGGAGCGCTGGCGGGCTGCGGCTGGGACCTGGGCAAGATGGGACAGGAAGACAAGTCTGTGGAGTGTGCCTGCCAGCCGCTCACCATGAATGCGCTGGCCGTCGTGCGCGATGTGACGCAGATGGGGAAGTACATCTCGTTTTACCAGGGCGATCTCAAGTGGCACGTCGAGGCCACCGCGAACTTCAAGGCAGAAATCCAGCGCGCAGGTGTGGACCCCTCTTACGGCATGCCGACCATTTTTCATGTGCGCGACAATATCGTGCTGCTGATGCTCAACCACGAATATGGAATACGCCCTGATGACGCCGACGCCATGACCATCGCCACGGTGCATGCACGCAAGGAAATTTTCTCCATCACACGAGCCCTGCGGAAACTTGGCGGCGTATGGGATGGACTGCAGGTGGTGGCCACCGCTGAACAGATCGGAGTGCGAGATGGCAGGCGCATCCATGGCCGGGAGGCGGTGAAAACCGACGACCTCGTTCAGGGCAGGCATCATGCTGATGCGGTCGCACGTGTGACCTTTGGCGTGGACATTCATGCGAAAAGCAAGGCGGATAACGACAAGCAGACCATTGAGCGCGGCGGTGTGAAGAAGTTCACGCCCTATGACATCCCGCTCCGTGCTCTTATCGCGAAAGATGTGGACGGACTCATGATGGCGGGGCGCTGCATCAGCGGAGATTTCATCGCTCATGCCAGCTATCGGGTGACGGGTAATGCGGTGGCGATGGGCGAAGCGGCCGGCGTCACCGCTGCCCTCGCAGCACTGCACCAGCGACAGCCGCATGAAGTGGCCTGGGAGGACTGTCGGGCGGTGCTGGAAAAGATCGCGCGCTGAAGCAAGCAGGGCAGTTGCGGACAGCTTTGGCTGCGCCATCCTGCCTCTTGTGACGACCCCCCGGCGATCTGATGTGCCTCTGAGACCCCGCGTGCGCCCCAAGCGCTCGGCGGCGGAAATCGTACGCTGGCGGAAGCAGCGTGCCGCTTGGATGGGCGCGTTGGAGCCGACGCTGCTGTTTCAGCGGCTGTTTGATCACATACCGGGGGTTTACTTCTTTGCCAAGAACAAGGCAGGGCACCTCATGTTTGCCAGCGAGGGGCTGATGCAGCGATACCAGATGCCGGACGATTCAGAGATCATCGGGCGGACGGACTTTGACCTGAACCCGGATACGATGGCGCAGGCCTATGTGGATGACGACAACCGCATTCTGGCAGGCAAGGTGGAAGTGATCGAACGCGTGGAACTGTGGTGGGACTCCCAGGGCATCCCGGACTGGTTTCTGGTGACGAAGCTGCCGCTCTTCGACTCCAAGCGCCGGGTGCAGGGCGTGATGGGCACGCTGCGTCGGCCCGATGAGGCGGAGCGCAGACTGCCGGTGTTTCAAACCGTGGCGCAGGCGGTGGAAATCATCCGGCACGACTACTCGAAGCCGCTCCTGATTGAAGACGTGGCGAAATCCTGTGGTCAGTCGTTGCGCCAGCTGCAGCGGCGGTTTCAAAGTGCGTTTGGCATTACCCCGCAGGAGTTCCTGATCAAGACGCGGGTGCTGGCGGCGGTCCGGTTGCTGGAACGCACGACCCTGACAGCCAGCGAAGTCGCCCAGCAGTGCGGCTTTGTGGATGCGAGCAGTTTCACCCAGCATTTTCGCAAACGCATGGGCGAGTCACCGGCGGTGTATCGGCGTGCACGGCGATGAAACTCAGTGCAATTCGTCGCACAAGGCCAGCGCCTTCAGGGCCTGCGCCGTGGCGATGTAGGTAATGTAGCTGTAGTTTCCACGATAGAGAGACTGCATCCACCAGCGGCCGGAAACGCGCTGCTCCTGCTTCAGCCAGGCGAGGCCGCGCTGGATGCGTTCATCTCTCGTTGGGACGTTGTTTTGGCGCATCAGTACGATGGCCAGGGCAGTCATGTAGGCATCGCTTTCTGGTTTCGCAGCATCGGGCAGGCTGTCGATGAGCTTCACCACCGTGTCGCTCATCTTAAAATGCCAGTCGCCTAGAGCGGACATGTCGCGCAGGGACCAGCCGCCGTCGGCATGCTGTTTGGAGGACAGCAGCACCAGAGCGGCATCTCGCTGGGGTTGCGGCACGAGATCGGGCATGTAATACGCGAGTTGGAGGCGCAGGATGCGGTCGAAGTCATTCTTCGGCTGCGCTTCATGCAGCCAGGATTTCATTTTGTCGATGCGCGCGATCAGTTCGGGGGCCTTGAGGCTGGCGAGCCATCCGGGAGCGGTGGTCACGGCGCGGGCGGCTTGCAGGGTGAGTTCGAAGTCCGTGGTGATGTGCGGGATTTCGACTTCGCCATAGCTGACGAAGGAACCGTTGACGGACTGGCGCATGAGCATCTCCTGCAGCGAGCGATCCGTGTGCGTTGAGAGCTTCCCGGTCATATGCTTGTCCCATTCTGCGAGCCCCATGGAACGCCAGATGCTCGTCCAGGAGCCGCCGTAGTATTTGATGCCATCCTTTTCCGTTTCTTTCTGCGAAGTGACCTTCTCAGGCACGGTTTTGACGAAGTCCGCCAGCACCTCCTCCAGTGGCAGGCCAAGCTGTTTTGACAAAGCCGGGCGTTCGCTCAGGTAGGGGCCGGTGGTGTGGCAATTCACGCAGGTTTTCTCGCGCACCCAGCAGATGGCACCATCGTCGAGGTATCTGGCGGCGGCTTTGATGGTGTCGGGGCCAAAGGCTTTTACTTTCGGTTCATCAGCCGTGGGCAGGCTGACCTGAATGCCTGCCGTCTGATATTGAAACTCGGGCTTGGGCTTCGATTCAGCGGCGAACACCACGGTGGTGGTCAGCAAGAGGAAATAGGCGTGCTTCATGCACGAGCCTGTACGCTGCGACACTCGGCAATCAATCGTCCGAGCGGAATTGAATCGTCTTCGTAAAGCCAGCGGCGGAACGCGGTGGCAATCTGCGGCCACTCGTGGTCAAGCATGGCAAACCACGCTGTGTCCCGGTTTTCGCCTTTGACGATCATGTGCTGTCGGAAGATGCCTTCAAACAAGAAGCCGAGGCGGAGCGCGGCGTTGCGGCTGGGTTCATTGCGTGCATCGCATTTCCACTCCATGCGTCGGTAGCCGAGGTCCTCAAAGCAGTGACGCAGCAGCAGGTAGCAGGCTTCGGTGTTCGCCTTGGTGCGTTGTGCTGCGGGAGCATACCAAATATTGCCCAGTTCTGCCACGCCGTGCTCAGCGCGGATGCTCATGAGCGAAATGCTGCCGAGGCAGTGCTGTGTCTCGGAATTGCGCACGGCATAGGCGATCACGTTTGGTGTGGCCTGCCATTCGCGGAGGAAGGCGGCTTGCTCTTGGACATTAGCAAACGGGCCGCGTGGCATGTATTGCCATAGTTTGCGTGTTGTTTCATCGACGTGCGAGATGGCAAAAAGTTCTGCCACATCAGCTGAGACTTCGAGTGGAGTGAGCGTGATTGACCGGCCTTCGAAGCGCTGTGGAGTGGGCTGGGGTTTCATGTCAGTCTCTTGGTTGCACGATCACTTTTGTCTTGATCGAATTGGCGATGAAGCATTGTTCGTGCGCGAGGTGATGCAGGTGTTCGACTTCAGTGTCTTTCGGCTTTTTGTCACCGCCCCATACGATGCGGGGCTGCAAGGTGATCTGGCTGATCCAGAGTGCGCCGCGTTCGTTTTTCGTCATGATGCCTTCTGCTGCATCATCATAGCTCTCGGGGAGGAGGCCAGCGTCACAGGCCACGTGGAGGAACCAGAGCATGTGGCAGCTGGAGACGGAAGCGATGAACATCTCTTCGGGGTCGATGCCTGCAGGGTTTGACCAAGGAGCGGGCACAATCTGCGGGGAGGGGGAGCCGGGCATAGTGGCACCACCGTCGAAGAGAAGGGTGTGCTCGCGGGAGTAGCGGCGGCTAAGGAAATCGGGGTCATTGTTCTTCCAGCGGACGGTGGCGGTGTGTTTGGACATAACATCAGAGTCTTTCCTTCATCATTTTGGCTGTGTCACGATCAGTCTGATCCATGCTGTCTTCTAGCATGGCGATGACAGATAGTGCATCTTGTGGACGGTTTTGGCTGAGTTTGAACTTGCCTTCGAGGCGAGTGATTTCGATTTCGATGCCGACGATTCCTTTCATGAGGCCATCGCGGAATTCGGCGGGGAGGGTGCCGTGCCAGCGGTTGGGCCGTTCGGCTTCGTAGAACTCGACCAGATCGTGGAGCATCTGGGCAAAGCGGTCATGCTGCGTCACGATGCGTGGAATGCCATATGCATGTACGGCGGTGTAGTTCCAGGTGGGGACGGCGGGCTCGGTGACGTACCAGGCCGGGGAGATGTATGCATGGGGGCCGGTGAAGATGACGAGGACTTCGGTGTTGGAAAAATGGCGCCATTGAGGATTGGCGCGGGCCATGTGGGAGAGCAGACAACCGTGCGAACCTTGTGTCGGATTCAGCAAAACGGGCATGTGTGTGGCCTGCGGAATTTTGCCGTCGTGTGATACGATGGTGGCAAAGCTGTGCTGGCGCATGAAGGCGTTCAGCGTGTCGCGGTCATCGATCTGGAAATGCGATGGGGTGTACATTTCAAAGCTGGTTCGAAACCTCAAGGAGATTGCCGTCGGGATCGCGAAAGTAAACTGAGAGGATGGGGCCCTGAGCACCGGTGCGACTTACCGGGCCGCTTTCGATCATGATGGCATTACTTTTGATGGACTGGATGACCTGCTCCAGCGGAGTCGTGGTGATGAAACAGAGATCGGCTGATCCGGCACATGGTGTTGCCGCATGTGGCCGAATGGGTACGGACTCAGGGTGTAGATTTATTTTTTGCAGGCCGAATTTGAGTGCGTGCCTATTCTCTCCAAACACTTCATGGGTCATGCCGAGCACCTGTGTGTAGAAGCGGATCGAGGCTTGCAGGTCGTGAACAGTAAGCACGAGGTGGTCGATGCGATCCAGTGTCATGGCTTTTTCACTTCTGGCCGTGCAGGGATCGGTGTGGTGTCGATGGTGGTATCGGAACCGAGCAGGGTTTTGCTGATGAAGAGCTTGGCGCGGGCGATGACTTCGGGATGACTGACGGAGCTGTGGCCGCCGTTGGTGATTGGGATGAGCAGTGATGGTACGCCGGTTTTTTGTAGTGCGGCGTGAATCGTTTCAGCGTGGAGAAAGGCGACGCGCTGGTCGGCGGTGCCGTGGAAGGTGATGAAGGGTGGGTCGTCTTTGGTGACGTAGGTCACGGGTGAGGCGGCAACTGCTTCGGCGTGCTTTTCTTCGTAGTTGCCGCCGAGGAGACCGATCACTGCATCGTCTTTGAGGACTGGCTTCTTTTCTTTGTCGAACATGAGGGCCTGAGTGAAGTCTTGGGGGCCGCAGAGGTTGACGACGCATTGGACGCGGCTGCTGAAGGCGGTGTTGGGGCCGAGGTCGCCTTCGAGTTCTTTGACGTCGCCGCTGGTGCCGATGAGGGAGGAGAGATGGCCGCCGGCGGAGCTGCCCATGACGGCGATTTTGTCGGGATCTAGATTGTATTCTTTGGCGTGGGCGCGGATCCAGCGGATGGCGGCTTTGCAGTCATAGACTTGCGCGGGCCAGTGGGCTTCTTTGGTGAGTCGATAACCGACGGCGACGGAGGCGTAGTCGCCAGTGCGGGCGAACTGGATGGCGGCGGCGGCGTAGCCGAGGCGGTCGCCATTGACCCAGCCGCCGCCGTGAATGAGGGCGACGACAGGGAGGGGCTTGTCGGTGTTGCGTTTCTTGGGGAGGTAGAGATCGACCTTCTGTTTGGCGTTATCGTTGCCGGCGTAGGGTTGATCGAGATGGAGATCGACCTGGCTTTTTTCGGCGGCGGTTTGGGCGTTGGTTTTTTGAGCGGTGAGGTCTTGTGCCCAGAGCGGGGAGGTGGCGAGGAGCAGGAGTGGAAAGAGGTGTTTCATGGAGGGCAGAGTACGCGGAAATTGGCGAAAACTAACGGCGGCGGTAAATCAGCATCGGCATGCCGAGGATGGTTTCCTTGTGGGAGCAGTCAAAGCCAAGTTTTTCCAGCACACGTTGGGAACGTAGGTGGTCGGGATGCACGTCTGCGAACAGCGGTTCCGCTGAGTGGTGTGTGTCAAACCATTCGAGCCAGGCAAGGCCCACCTCAATCGCGTAACCCTGGCCCCAGTATGGTTTCGCCAGACGAAAGCCGAGCTCAATGCGTTTGCCGTCGGGGAGATAAAACAAACCGCTGTCGCCCATGGCCTTGCCGGTTTCCCGATGAAGGATCAGCCGCTTGCTGAAGCCATGAAGTCTTTGATGTTCGCTGTATCGGTGGATGCGGCGGCGCGAGTCCTCCAGCGTGAGGTCCGCGCCTCCTGGAATGAACTGCATCACCTCGAAATCAGAGAACCATTCAAAGGCATGTTCCGCATCCGTTTCCTCGAATGGCGCATGCGGGTGCGCTCGGTTTCGATCCAGTGATGGTTCGGGAGTGGCATGGGCTTGTCAACGCTGGGAGAAGCTCTTGATATTGCATCCGCAGGTGAATTTTCAGGGGCTAAAGGACGGTGCCTTTTTTCCATGCCACAATGCGTCAAAAGCAACTCCCATGAAGGCTGAAATCCGTTGGTTCTCGACAAATCTGTTCCCCATAATGCTGTTGACGTAGTCGACAGCATTGTTTCTCATCAAGTAGTTCGCTTCAAGAATGAAACCGCCCTTCCAGCTTGAGAGACCGGCGCTCCACATACGCGTCCTCTATGGCTTTTTGGCGATATTCATCATATCGTTCTCTTCGGTCTTCGTCGCTCTC
>NCCR01000116.1:38172-51738 GCA_002279765.1 Verrucomicrobia bacterium 12-59-8
GGGAACTCTCGAACGGAAGAGTCCCATGGCCTTTAATTGGATTTGCAGCCTTAAGTGTTCCGTTTGGCGGACTCTTGCTCTGGAGCGGCTTCGGATGCCGCGTCTGGGTGCTTCCTTACCGATTTACAGTCGATAGTTCACAGAACACATGTGGCTATCTTTGGAAGAATTCATGGGTTGGGCGGACTTATCTCACAGGAGTATCCGCTCTAGTGACTGCGCCAGCCTATTCAAGACGATTGTGGCCTTGGGTCATTTATGCGAGCTTCCATGATGGACGAGAGCGCAAGGCTATCTTGAACTCGCACGATGGCTTCTCAAGCGAGGTGACTGCCTTCGAACGTTCTTTCGAGGCGTGTTCGAAAATTGCCAATTACCTTGGAGTGCCAATCAAACTCGATGAATGGTCTCCAGAGATCATCCGCCTACACAAAGCAAGCGAACAAGTCAGTGGTGGCAAGGGCGAATAGCGCCGCTGGTTCGCTCCGCCCTGGACATCTTTCTCCCGCCGTGCCACACTCCAAACGTTGGGCCAAGAAGCGGAGCTAGTCCCCAACTCACCGATATGCTAACTGTTGCTGAGTCAGTCATACCTGCGGCCATCGGCGCGGGTTCAGTCTTGTTGATTCGTCATCTTGTCAGGGCTCTGTTCGCGCCTGCCCCTGCTGAAATACTTGGTGCTACCGTCTCGCCTGCTGATCTGATCGCTACTGCATTGATTCGTCGGCGATACTACAGGTCGATTGCCTCGTTCATACCGACACTGCTGCTGATTTCAGGATTTATGCTCGGAGCGGCGATTCCGTCATTGCTCTGGCTCGACAAGCCAGGCTTCACAGTTGAGGCACCACTACTGACTGGTCTTGTGTGCGGCCTGGTTACTTGGACAGATGGATGGCTTGATCGAAGGCTGTGGGAGGAATTTTATGCTTCCAGCCTCCCGAGATCATCCCCGCAGAATTGAATCTGACCATCAGGAAGCACCTCGGGAAATGATCATCACAACGACCAACCAAAACAAGCCGAACAAAACGGATGGAGGTAGGAGGCTCGTATGGCATTTGTCGTGTTATCGACGGTTGCCAGCGCCCCCCGGCGCTGCTCTTCGGGTTGGCTTCTGCAAGCTATGTCGGTTGATGCGAGTTCCCACTCGCACCCTACGGGCTGCCTTTGGCTGTCTATCTCGCTCCATGCCCGCTCGCCGTCGGTTGATTCGAAGCGTTAGGCGTCATCACACACACTCTCTCTGAACCCACTCAAGACGCCTCCAGGCACAGCGGACTTTACGATACACGCCGACACCAAAGACGGATTGCCGATTCTTGTCTGCACCGTGGGCAAGACCGTTCTCCATTACGACGCGCGAGAAACCAGCCAAGGAAGGAACCATCGAGGCATGGCCATATCAACGCCGTGAGAAACTCTCGATATTGCATCCACGCGTGAATTTTCAGGAGTTGAAGGTGGGTGGCCAAGCGAAACCGCGAAGCGGTGCAGCGAGAGCCACCGGAGCAGTCACACGACATCAACATGTTCAGAGTCGTGTGCCGGAGGCTGGCGAGAAGCTTAAACGAGCCAGCGGTCTCGATGAATCTGCGCACGGTTCTCGCATACCTCCGGCATGCGAGCTTGATCCTGCATGCTTGCATCACGTGATCCGGTGGTTCTCGCTCGGCAAGCCTCGCTGCACAACCGGCTAATTTCCACGCTCCCTCCGGGAGCCAATGCATGAATTAAGCGGTGTGTGAAAACCCGCGACAGCGCTTGCGCGGTGAGATTTGGGTGTGGCGGCGTTTTGTGTCACCGCTACGCGGTTCCACGAAATGGGGAGACATGGGTGATGCGGTTCCGTGGGCTGGCGCCCACGGCTACTGTTGTGCCAGCGCTACGCGCTTTCGGAGGGAGAGGCTTGCGGCTTGAAGCATTTCATAAGATGGCATGTGCTTGCCATGGCCACTCAGCACAGGTGTTTCAAAATCCGCCTAGTGACAAGAGGGCTGCATGAGCGGCATTGCGACGTGCCACCCTATTTTTAGGGTCTCAATAATGACTTGGAGAAGTAGATTTTGCTGTGTCCGTGAGAGTCCCAGTCGGGGATCTGGCCGACGATTTCGAAGCCGTGGGAAAGGTAGAATTGAGGTGCTTGGTATTCCATGGTATCGACATAGGCGTGCTTGCAGCCGCGTTCGAGGGCGAGGCGTTCGGCTTCTGCGAGGAGGGCGGAGCCGATGCCTTTGGAGCGCCATTCGGGATGCACGGACATGATGGAGATGCGGAGCCAGGAGAGCTGGGTTTCGGCGAAGAGGCCGGCTATTACTTTGCCGTGTGCGTGGGTGAGGAGGATGAGGGGCTGGGCTGCGTGTTCCGGCTGTTGCAGCTTCTCCATGAAGGATGGATTCACCGCCCGGTTGTGCTCGCGGAGCCATTGGCGGACGAGGTCGCAGCCGGGGGCTGAGGTGTCGGAGGCGTTGGTGAAGTGCCAGCAGGCGTTTGGTGGACGCGGGGCATTCATGACGACTGGCTTGAATGGCACTCAGTTAAGAGCATTGATCGTGAGCTTTGGGGCGAGCGGGACGCTCTGAGCGAGGCGGGACTTGTCGCAGACGCTGCTGGTGAAAGCGGCGTGCGGCGAAGGCTCTGGATTTGCTTTCCGTTCGTGCGTGCATGACCCAGGGTCGCCTCGCCGAGGCTCGGCTGACCCTGGGCTGAATCCGCAGCCCTTTCAGGGCTGGTGTGTCGCGGCGCGAAGTGGCGAAGAGAAGGTTTTACCTCCGCAAGAAAACGCGGAGTTCCTAGCATCATGGAACCCTCGAAGAGCGGCCTTCACTGAGTGCCATTCATGACTGGCTGCGATAAGCTTGCAGCAGATCGGTGACGAGAATGCCTTCGATGCGCATGCCTTCGTAGCAGGCGTTGTCGATGCTCATGTGGGAGCAGTTGGCGTTGGTAATGACTGTTCCAGTGAGGTTCACGTCCTCCAAGTGTGCGGAGGACAGGTTCACATCAACAAACCGGGCTGCTGAGAGATTTACGTCGTGGAAATTGGCGGAGCTGAGCCGGGTGTTGATGAATTCGGCATCGCTAAGGTCGGCGTTTTCGGTTTTGGATGGCATGGCAGTTCAGGAGTGTGGGTCGAGTGTTTTGGGGCCGGAGAGGAACCAAGCGTTGATGATTTTGCCGTCAACGATTTCGTAGGTGGCGACGAGGTCAATGGTGCCGGTGCCCTCGGGGAAGGTGCGGGTGACGCGTTCGTGATCGATGACGAAGCGGTCGATGAGGATGCGGTTGAGGAGGTGGGCGTGGAGATTGGGTTCTTGAAAGCGGAGTGCGAAGCGGGTGCGGAGCTGGGAGTGACCGGAGGCGAGGAGGGTGGCGGGGTGTTCGAACAATTGAGCGTCCTCGGCGTAAGTGGCGAGGAGGGCGTCGAGGTCGTGCGCGTTGTAGGCGTCGATCTGGCGTTGAATGAGGGCTTCTGCGGTTGTGTCCGTGTTCATGGGATGAATGGCTTGCTGTTAAATCGTGGGTTTTGGAGGTGGCGGCACTCGATGAGCGCGGCGGAGTTTGTTGCAGACGCTGCTGGTGGGCGTGGGGTGTGGCGAGGTGATGGGTTTGCTTTCTGGTCGTGAAGCAATGCACCCAGGGTCGCCTCGCTGAGGCTCGGCTGACCCTGGGCTATATTCCGCAGCTCCGTTGGAGCTGGTGTGTGCTAGGAAATGGTGATCGAGATCGTGGTCAAAGTGTGTTGAAGACTGCCTTTACTAAGAGCAATTCGTTCATGGCTTCCTCATGGAAGTTTGGTGATGAACCACTCGACGGTGGCGGAAAGCGTGTGGGCGCCGGATTCGTCGTGGAGTTCCACGGCGATGCTGACGATGGCGCGGCCTTTGGCGGCGAGATCGGCACGGAGTTCGTTCAGCGTTTCGGGTGGGGTGGTGACGGTGGAGGTGATGGCACCGTTGGCGGGTTTGCGGAATTTGGATTCGAGGCGGCGGACGACGGGGATGACGCCGGAGTCGGAGCCGAGGGAGCGGAGGAGGTATTCGCCGCTGGAGGCTTCGGCGAGTGCGAGCTGGGCGCTGGCGTGGACGGTGCCGAGGTGGTTGAGGTATTGGGGGCCTGCGGGGAGGCGGAGGAGCTGCGCGGGGTCCGTGGCGGTGACGATGCCGAGGAAGGTGTTGAAGGGGAGCTCGGTGACGCTGTGCTTCATGGGTGGAGCTGTTGGTCGTCTTTTTATAGGTCCGGCTCAGGTGGCTTGAGCTCCAACACGAATGCAGAGAAATGAATGCGAACAAGAGCGAATCAGAGTCAAATCCGGAACCCTCTGTGTTGATTCGAATGGCCGTTACTTTTTGACTGCAGTTGAAGCCAGCGGCGCTGCATCTGCCTTTTTCGGTGATCTAGACTTTAGCCTGCGGCCATTCGTTTGGCGATCAACCACGTTAACCGCGTTGCATTCATGCCTGGATTTATTTGCCTTGAGTCCGCTGCGGCGCAGGGGCAGGCGTTTCCCGCTTCATGGGAAAAGTCGTGGCCGCACTCGGCACAACAGCAGGAGATGGGTGCAGACGTGTGTGCCTGCGAACACTTGCGTTCGCGATACCGTTTCATAATATGCTTCCCCATAAGGATTAACCTATTTGGACGTCACATGATCGGAAAGCCGCCAACGCCAAAGCAGATTGCTTATCTAACCTACATGGGGGTGGGTAACGCGGTTTCGATGGACAGGCAGCAAGCATTTGATTGCATTGATAAATTATTCGAGGTCGAAGATCAGAACCTCTGGTCATGGCTATATGAACGCCAGATGAACTGGCTCACGGATCGCTTTCTGTTGTATCCCAGCATCTACAGATCGGAGCTGAACAATTTTTTGAAAAATGAATTTGCTCAAACCCTGCACGATTACGTTTGGAGCCGAGTGACTGGAGCCAGCGAACAACTTACGAAGGCGAAAATCAGGCAGGTGATCAATGATTTGACCCGCGAAAACACAGAATGGTGGAGCACTAAAGATAAAAAGGAGATCTTTTTTCTTCGCTTGGCGGCTACGTTCCCGGCGTGCTGCGACGGTAAAGCACCATCGAAAGCACCCAGGCAGGCATCGCCGCCAAGATTGATTCCAGCAGCGAGATTTGAAGACGGCCAAAACACAAGACGCACGTCGTTGATGCTGCCTTTGGTACTGCTTTCAGCTGCTTTAATCATAGGCGTCATCTCGGTGCTGTTCATGGCGCTCAGGCCTTCGCAATCTAATTTTGAGATTCAATCTGAATCCCCCACCTCGGAACAGGAAACAAATTCGAAAACCGGCAGTTCTGTTACTGTGGCTGCTTCTGAAACGAAATCGGAGGCCTCAACTGGGAGGCAGGTGACAATGCGCATCATATCATCAGGTCCATATGGTGCTGCAGGACTCATTGGAATTGAAACCGCCCCTGTCCAAACACCAGCAGTAGTCGCCGATTTAATTGGCAGGCAAAAGGATGAGACATGGCACGGCACTCTTTATCGATGTGGTACCCATACATTCGCCGATTCAGGCAGGACAGTTCCCCGATTTGCGATCAGCCTGGAGACTGCGGAAGTACTGAATAGGAAGGCACAATGATTCTCTCAGTGATCGGAGAATGGGAGAGCGCGCTAGTGTGGCAAGGCCTGCAAGCGTTCCCAAGCAGCGTCCACCCAGAAGAACTGCGAGTAGTAGAGCTTCGTGTAGTCGTAATGCGCAATGACGCGCTCTACATCGGCGGCGCGTGTTTTCAAGATGGCGGGGTCGGGCGCGAGTGTGACGACCCACGCGGCGGCAGTGGGTTCGCGGACGCCTTCTGTTTCTTTGGCGCGACGGGGTGAGACTTTGAGGAACTTTTTCAGTTGGAGGTGGGCGAGGTCTTGGGCTTCGAGTTCGGTGTGCTGCGGTTTCCAGTCGGCGTTCATCATGCGCCAGTTCATGTCGAAAGGGCTTTGATCGGCGTTGTCGAATTTTTCTGCCATGGGGAGGCTTTTGAAGGCGAGATCGGCGCTGGCTTGCAGGCCTTTGGCGTATGCGGCGCGGATGGTTTCGTCTTCTTCCATTTCCCAGAGGGCGCGCACGGCACCGACGCAGGTGCAGGAGGTCCAGGTATGATATTTGGCGTATTCGAAGACCATGCCGTGCTCGCAGATTTCGAGGCGGGTGCGGTTTTCTTTGCCGCCGCGTTCTACAAGCGCGTCGCGGTAGAGCTTGTCCCACTTGGGATCGCTAGTGATTTGATGGAGGGCTTTGCAGGTGAAAAGGAGGCGGGGTGAGCTGTCGAAGCTGAAGCCGGCGAAGCCGCCGCGTTTGCCGAAGGGTTGTTCCGCCGGCATCTGCCATTTCATGGCTGCGATCACCTCCGCCGTCTCGATGAGATGTTTGGCGATGCGCTGTTTTTCCTCTGCTGAGGCAAGGTCGGATTCCCAATAGCGCCACAGGCCGAGAAACCACGGCAGTGTCTGATCGTTCGAGCCCATCGGGTAATGCGATTTGCCATCTGCTCCAACACCGCGACCCACGAAGCCTTTCACGTCGCTGATGGAATTGAGCAGCAGCAGGCCTTCCATGAGCCTGCGCGCCTCTGCGGCATCCTCGGCGGACTGCGTTCGTTTCCAGCGACTGACGGCGGCGTCCATATAGAGGCCGTTGAACATCGCCCCGTTCTCGATCGGTGCCCACCAGCCCAGTGCGTTCGGCTTACCCTCGCGCAGTTCCTCGGGCGTTGGCAATGACACGGTGCCGTCCAGATCGGCGAAGTCGATCATGATGCCATGCTTGTCGATAAAGCGCCGCCAGATCTCCGCGTGGGCTTGTGCCGCAGAAGTGGCGACATCCGCAGCGTGGAGTTTCGGAATGCAGGTGGCAGTGAGGGTGGTGGCGAGAAAGGTGCGGCGGTTCATGGATGGGATTCAGCGTGCGTCATTTCAGCGGCACTGAAAGGATCTGTCCACTTTTTAACAGCCGCTCTTTTAATTCTGCATAGGGGACTTGTTGGACGTCCGCTTTCTGTTCCAGTGCCATCACTGCGGCACTCGCCGCCGACTGAGCGGCGATCATGAAGGTGAACTCAATGCGATACGCGCCATACGCGACATAGCTTGAGGAGGGGCAGGTCGGCGCGAGCAGGTTCGAGCACTCTGAAGCGCGGGGCACAAGACAGCGATATGGAATGCCGCAGGGAATCCAGTCGGCGTCCTTGGATGCGTCGAATACGGCTCCTTCATTCCAAACGCTACCATCTTTGATGAGGCGGCGGGCATGATGCAGATCGGGCGGCCACCAGATGAGGCCGACGCTGTCTGCGACAGTCTCGGGACCGGCTTTGCGGACATGGGCTTCGGTCAGGACAAAGTCACTGACCATGCGGCGGCCATTGCGAACGTAAAAGATGCGCGGCCAGCCATCGTTGTCCGTGAACTCGTCTTTGCAACGGCCCCATGCTGACCAGTTGCTGCGTTGCGC
The DNA here is from genome assembly GCA_002279765.1 of Verrucomicrobia bacterium 12-59-8. The sequence continues at coordinate 45,650 of NCCR01000116.1, forward strand.
TTCCGGCACACTGGGGTCATTTCCCATAAACCAATACACGCCCTGGATGTAGTCGCGACTGGTGCGGATCAAACGCTCACGTTCGGCGCAACTGGCGATACGATAGCGATGGTTCCAACCGGTGAAGTTGCCAGCCAGCGAGTGCCAGGAGCCAGGGTCGGTTTTGCCGTTGGGTAAATTGGCGCCTGGTGGAGAAATGACCCCGCCAGCCGCGATGTAGCGCCGCTGAAGTTCATAGTGTTCCGGGTTATAATCTGCGGGTCTGTCCATGGGGATGCGATTGGCTGCGTTCCTGGTGAGGCACAGTCGGAAGGCATAGCCTTGAATGCTTTCATCCGCGCCACCCTGCTGACCGAGTGGCGAATCCTGCACGGCAAAGATGACACCGCTCGCGGGATCTCCTGGCGTCTGGTAAGGATCGATACGCCGGTCAAGCTGGCCATGCTTCGTGTCCGTGCGGATGCCGTTCTTGGTCTCGTCATACTTCGCATTGCCTTCGCGGCCGACGACAAAACTCACCCCGGCAAAGGCGAGCAGATCGCCCTCGTAAGTGGCGTCGATGAACATTTTGGCATGCACCTCGGCACCGTTTTCAAAATGCAGTGCGGTGATGCGTGTGCCGTCCTTGGTCACTCCGGCTTGTTCTTTGAGCCGATGCCCCCGCAGCACAGTGACGTGGGCCTCCTTTACCCAATCGTCGAACACTGACTCGGCCATGTGCGGCTCAAAGCCCCAGAGCGATGCGTTTTTCAAACGCTGTCGCACCATCTCATCGAACTTCGCCTCACGATGATACCGGACACTCAAGCGCCGGTAAAATTCCAGCGTGAGCCCTCCGACCGCCGGACTGTTTTGGAACTCCTTGTGGTTGTCGATGTCAGTGCCGCCTAGTCCTTCCACGCTCATGCCGCCTAGATGCTGTCCGGCCTCCACCAGCACCACGGACCGGCCCTCTTTGGATGCCTGCACTGCCGCGATGACACCTGCGCTGGTGCCGCCGTAGATGCAGACGTCAGCTTCGGTGGCGGCGTGGGCCGAGTGCGCGAGCATCGCCGCGAGAAATAGGATGGATCGTGTCATGGATTGGCAGCAAGAGGTTCCAGACGACGAATTTTGGACAGGTATTCAGTTCCGATGGACTCAAATTTCGGTTCAATACCACCAGGAGTGAAGGTGAAACCAGCTATTGAGGAACAGTCGTCAGCTTCAAATTATCAATGAAGAACGCCGTCTTCGTCGTGCCGAGAGCGCTGAAGAGCATGTAGCTAGCAGAAGTCCATGCGGGCTTGCAGGTGAGATCAGGAAAGGACTGTTTCGTTCCATCCTGCCGGGTGAGTGCGAGGCTCCATTTGCCTGCGCCGGTGGTGGCGGTGAGTGAGACGCGGAACCATTCACCAGCAGGGATCGTGGTGAGCTGGACTTTGCCGTCGGTGTTGGCGGCGAGCTGGCCTTTCTGCCAGCGGAGGTAGGGGCCGTTGCCGAAGTCGCCGCTTTTGCCGCGCATCTCGAAGAACCAGTCCGCACCGGGCTGGGCCATGACGTCAAACTCGATGTGGAAGGTGCCTGCATCCCAGGTCGTGGGGTAGATGTCGAGCACGGGGTCGTAGCTGTGTTTTAAGTCAGGCGCATCCTGCACCTTGAGGCAGCGTTTGGAGCCGTCGGTAAAGGGGGATGAGGTCTCGTCGGTGACGCCGATGCTCTCGCCTTTGTTTTCGTGACCATACTTTGCACCGCGAATGCCGAGGGTGCCGAGTCCGGCGTGTTCGAAGTCTTGATTGATTTTGTATTCAGGTGCGGGCCAGGGTTTGGCGTCGGTGTCCCAGTTCGGGTAATCGTGACCTTGTGCGGCGAGGGTGCGCCATGCGGCATCGGTTTTGCGCACGCCGGCAAGGGTAAGGTCCCAGGGCTTGAAGCCGATTTTTTCGGCGGGGGAGTTGGGCTTGAGGCGGAAGTCGCGCATCGCGAGGTCTTCGAAGAGGGGATCAGCAAACAGGCTTTCTTTGTCACGGCCCATCTTGCGCCACTCCTCCCAGGTGAAGTGCGTCTTGGTGAGTGTGGCGGGGATCTTGCCATCGGTGGGCCAGTAGAGGTTTTTGCGGAAGACGAGGCTGTCCTTGGGATCGCCGCGTTCGGGTTTGTCGTAGAATTTCCAGTTCCACTCGCCGCCATCGAGCAGCGGCGACGCGGGGTCCCACACGGTGATGTTGTTCATGTAGCGGAAGCGCAGGCGCGACTCGTTGCGCGAGGCCTGGATCTGCGCCGTGTGGCCAAAGGCGAAGATGTTGTTCCGCACGGTGTTGAAGTAGCCGTAGTGCTGGTGGAAGCCGGCATTCCAGGTGTCATGCACGAGGTTGTTTTCCATCAGCGTGTCGGCGCTGCCTTCGTCATTGTAGAGACCCCAGCCGCCGTAGCGATGGCTGGCGACGTGATGCACGTGATTGCCACGGACGATAGTGCCGGGCGATGTGCCGAGGCCGTAGTAGCCGCCCATGTCGCTCAGGTAAGCCCAACCGAGGTGATGAATGTGATTGTTCTCCACCAGGGTTTCGCGTGAGGCGGTGTCGCCATAGCCCCAGTTCCATCCGGCGCTGATGCCGGTGTAGTAGAGGTCGGCAATGTCGCATTGCTTGACCGCGCAGTGTTGCGTGTGTGTGAGCACCACGCCGCAGGCGCTGGGGTGCAGGCGTCCGCCGTGCTGGATGATGCAGTCGTCGATGATGATGTGATGATTCACACGTTCATCCGCTGGGCGCGCTGTTTCTCCGACATAGACACCACCGCCGCCGAGGTCGTACATGCGGCAGTGGGTGACGGATGAGTCAGAGCAGCCGTTTTTGAACCAGATGGCATGCAGACCGGTGTGGGCGATCTCGCAGTTCGTAAATTGGATGCCGCTGCAATCTTCGATTTCGATGCTGCCGTCGCTCGTTGTCGCAGCCTGACCATCATGCAGGCCCTCTGCGGGGTAGATATGATTGCTGCACTGAAACGAGATACCCTCGAAGTGAACATCGTGGGCACCTTTGATGGAGAGAAATTTGTCCACCACGGGCGCGATGACCTCTGCCCTCGTCATGTCCTCGCCGGGCAGCGGCAGGTACAGCAGCTCACCCTTAGCGCGGTCGAGGAACCACTCGCCGGGGGCATTGAGTGCAGCGCGGAAATTTTCCGCCCACCAGCGCTGATCCGGCTCAAACTCGACAAAAGGATAACGTGAGCGGCCTTTGATGCGCACGGCGAGCACTTCGTCGTTCAGTTCCTTGATGCGGCACTGTGCCACGGCCCAGGCGTGCGTCACTGTGAGCAGGACGTTCTCACGTTCCGCCTGCGGGATGTTTTTGATCACGTCGTATTGCTCCTGCGGGATGGAGAAGGCATGGAAGTTCATGTTCTCCTTCAAGTCCGGAAACACACCGGCTCCGACGGCTTCGGTGATGTGGTAGTAGCCTTTGTTGGGCGAGCGGGCGAGCGTGGCCCGGCGGCCATTGACCCAGAGCTGCTCAAACTTCCACGCCTTGTCCGGCACCGCAGCTTTCCAAAGGCCTCCGTCAGCTTTTTGCCAGCTGGTGATGGCTTTGCCAGCCATGAAGACTGTGTCCTTGCCGCTCCACGTCACCTGAGAGTCGTCTTCGCTGAGCGTGAGTGTTTCCGTGACCGGATACATACCCGCATCTGCGATGATGTGAACCGGTTTGGGGGCTGCGCGGGCGGCGTCACGCGCTGCCTGTGGGGTGGTGATCGGTCCTGTGGCAGACAATTGGATGTCCGTGGCAAACGACAGTGACACTGTAGACAGCAGAAAAGCTGTGGTTCTGAGCAACATAGAGAGGAGACTGTTGGGGTGGAAGCAACCGCGCTTCTATGCCCCAGCAGTCTCCTGCGCACAAGTGTTTGGCTCAGCGTCCGATTACAGCAGCATCTGACGCACGGTGGAGGCCACAGGATAAATCCAGACGATCTCCTCCGGGCTCAGGGTGACTGGCGGATACAATGGGTTCAGACTGGAAAGAACGATGGAGTGGCCGTGATCAGCCGTGCTGTAGATGCGAAAAAGCACGTCTCCTCCCAAGCTGTCACTGAGACGTGCGATGACGCGGTCGCCGGTGTGCGGCATACTGTTGGGATAGAGGACCGCCAGTTCGCCATCGTGATGTTGCGGCAGCATGGCATCTCCTGACAGACGCATTGCGAAGGCATCGGGATCACTCACGCTGAAGGCTAGGTGTTCAGTGGAGGCGAAGGCCGCCTGAGCGGGCACTGTCAGATCGCGCGCGGCAGGGATCGTCAGCACAGGCAGGGCGGTGAGACGAGGTGTTCCTGCAACGGGGGCAGCAGGCATCGAAAACGACGGAGCCACTCCGACGGGGTCCGCCACCGTTGGCGCAGCAGTGGCAGCGCTGCTGGCTGCATGGTCTGGCGCAGGCACGGCAGTGTGGTCTGCAGCTCTGTTTTGAATTTCGGCTTCGAGTTTCTCGATCAGCTTAATGACGGGCAGCGAGGCATGAGCACCATTTTCAATTTTGGTCACGTACTGGCGGGAAACGCCAAGACGCTGGGCGAGTTTCGGACGCGTGACACCCATTTTTTCGCGCAGGGCCGCGACGCGAAGAGCAAACGCATTTTTTTCTCCTTTGACGGGCTGCTCGACGGCTTTGGCTGGTGCTGGTTTTTCTTCCGGCTGCACCAGGCGGTCCAGGGCTTCGATGGCTGCGGGCGGGAGTCCTGCCAGTTCGGTGGCTGCGGTGGTGTCAGGCTGTGGCATGTGCATGGCGAGCTGTTTGAGATTGGCGGCAGCTTCGAGTTTTTCGATCAATTGGAATACGGGTCTGGAAGGAGCCTGGCGGCCTTTTTCCATGACGGTGACATAGCTGCGTCCCACACCGAGCCAGTGGGCGAGTTCAGGTTTCGAGACACGCAGCTTTTGACGCAGTGAAAGACAGCGGGCGGGGAAGCCCACAAGTTTTTCTTCAGAGACGGGTGAGTGTGGCATAAAATAAGAAGGTGATACGGCAGGAGATGATTGTCATGCACCGGGGGGGATTTGGCGCAGATGACACCTATGCAATAACTGCGCCAACAACGTGTTAGGTCTCTGCTAGAGGACAAAAGTACCAGACAGAGGCACAATGGGCCGTCGCTTTTTATGCCAAGTATCTTTTTATGCAGCGGGACCTCGCTATCACTGGCGGTGTCGTTCGAATCAATGGCTGCGGACATGGATGGCATGTGCAGCGTTGAAATGCGCTGACTGGCATGCAAAGAAAGCACCGGTGATTTTGCTCGCCGTTCGGGCGCATATCGGTAACAGTCCGCCGCGTTTTTCATGTCTCCGGAATCTCCAGCCCAGCATCAACCCCCGTTTGACGTCCCCAGTGTCGAGGAGATGGCCGCGTTGCTGCCGCAGTATGCATTTGAAAAGCTCGCGGCCTTCGGTGGCATGGGGGCAGTGTACAAGGCGCGGCAGGTGAGCCTGGACCGGCTCGTGGCGATCAAAATTTTGCCGCCGGAATTTGGCCAGCAGGAGGACTTCGCTGATCGATTCAAATCCGAGGCGCGAGCCATGGCGAAGCTCAACCACACGCACATTGTGGGGGTTTATGACTTTGGCATCACCAAGGAAGGGCATCTTTACCTGGTGATGGAATGGGTGGAGGGGCAGACGTTGCACACGCTCATTCAAAATGGCAGCATTCCTGTGCGCAAAGCGGCCAACTTGGCCATGCAGCTTTGTGATGCGCTGGCCTTCGCGCATCATAACAAAATTTTGCATCGCGACATCAAGCCGGGCAACATCATGATCAGTGAGGATGATCAGGTGAAGGTGGCCGATTTCGGTCTCGCAAGGCCGATCACGGGAGAAGCGGAGGAAAATCCCTTTGGCACGCCGGACTATGCGGCCCCGGAGATTCTCGGCAAGGGGGCGGTGGACCAGCGGGCGGATATTTTTGCTGCGGGTGTGGTATTGTACGAAATGTTGACGGGGCGTGTGCCGCAGCGGCCGCGCCGTTCGGTCCAGGATTTTGCGCCACTCTCTCCACGCTGGGATGAGTTGATCGACAAGGCCACGCATGCCGATCCCGCGCAGCGCT
>NCCR01000117.1 GCA_002279765.1 Verrucomicrobia bacterium 12-59-8
GGTCGAAGCCATCGTCTTCGGCCCCGGCGGCCTCATCGAAGGCCTGCACCCAGACGCCCTCATCATCGACTTCGGCACCACCGGCGTCCCCGAAACCAAACAATGGGCTCAACGCGTCAACTGGGTCGACTCCCCCGTCTCCGGCGGTCAGGTCGGCGCCGAAGCCGCCACCCTCACCATCATGGCCGGCGGCAGCGAAGCCAATTTCCAGCGCGCCCTCCCCATCTTTCAGGTCGTCGGCAAAAACATTACCCACCTCGGCCCCGTCGGCAGCGGTCAGGTCACCAAGCTCGCCAATCAGCTCATCGTCGCCCAGACCATTGATGCCGTCGCCCAGGCCCTCCGCCTCGCCGAACTCTCCGGCGTTGATCCCGCCCTCGTCAGAAAAGCCCTCCTCGGCGGCTTCGCCGAAAGCCGCATCCTCGATCTCCATGGCGACCGCATGGTCCGCCGCGACTTCGCCCCCGGCGGCCGAGCCACCCTCCAGCTCAAAGACGTCCGCCTCATGTCCCAGCTCGCCGACTCCGTCGGCCTCGACTCACCCACCCTCAAAAACTCCCTCGCCCAGTGGGAAAAATTCGTCCACGAAAAACACCTCGGCGATCTCGACCACAGCGGCCTCTTCCGCCTCTACGAGTAAAGCGAACTTCCGAGCTGACTGTTCATCTGGAAGTACGATGGGCACTCCTGCCCGTCGACCAGCGCCACCGCTGGCTCACCCGCTTTCGCTCTACGCCAAGGGAGACCTACACCTGTGCCTCGCCGCACCTCGCTACAGATACCCGTAGCAGGGCTCCTGCATTCTGGTTTCCGTGTATTCAGTGTATTCCGTGGTTAAAAACTCTGCCCCCTCTGCCTCTCCGCTCCTCTGCGGCTAAATCGAACGTCCCTGCCAACTTGCCTTCGCACGCCCTCCCCTCACGAATGCATCACCTGCCCCCCATCAATATTGATCGTCTGCCCCGTGATATTCTTCGCATGATCCGACGCCAGAAACGTCGCCATCGCCGCATACTCCTCCGGCATCTGCCAGCGCCCCAGATGCGACACCTTCTTGATCTTCTCCGCCGCCCACTCATCAAAGCTCCGCCGCTCTGACTCCGGCACCTTCTTCTGCCCCGCCGCCCAGATGCTCTGATTCAGCTCCGTCTTCACCATCCCCGGTGCCAGCGCATTCACCCGCACATGATGCGGCCCCAGATCCTTCGCCGCACACTGAGTAAAGTTAATCAGCGCCGCCTTCGACGCACTGTACGGCGGATCCGTCTGCGATCCCATCTGCCCCGCCACCGAAACCAAAAACAGCATCGATCCCCCACCGCTCTCGATCAGCTTCGGTGCAAACGCATGCGCCACATTCACCGCGCCGATCAGGTTCACCTCCAGCACCCGCGCCCAGTCGGCAGGCTCCAGATTCCAAAACGGAAACCCAAACTTCCCCGAGCCAATGCCCACGCAAAACACCACGTGATTCACGCTCTCAAACTCCGCAGCGAAATCCTTCACCGCCTCATAGCTCGCCACATCCCCCGCAGTGATAAAATCCGCCGTCTTCTCACGGTCAAACCCACGCACCGCGCACCCCTCAGCCACAAACCCCTCCGCAATGGCCTTCCCAATACCTCGTGCGGCTCCGATGACGGCGACAGACTGGTTTTCGAGCTTCAATTTCATTCAGCGACTATGGTAAGCTTTGCCGCCCATGCAAAGAACACATCGCTTGCCAGCCTTTGCTGGCAAAGGTCTGCATGCGGAAAAAGCACGATTTTTCTAGAACCTGCCTCGGCTGGCAGATCAGGCGCTAACCTTCAGGCTTCTAAAATCTGAGCCTGTCCTAGTGTCCCCAGCTGTTGCCGACCAGCGTCGGTTCGTCTTCGTACGTGAAGTTTTCACCGTAGTTGATCGTGGGCTGAGGCCAGATGCTGTAGCCATTGCCGTAGCCACCGCCATGCCCACCAAAGCTGGGCGCTCCGTTGAAGTTGCTGCCGTAGTAGGTGCCTCCCAGATTGACGCGCTTGTAGCCGCCATCATTCCAGTTATGACCACAGGAGGTGAGGGACAGAGCGGCAAAAACAGAAAGGATAACCAAGGAGTGAACGGGTTTCATGGAGCTGATGATGTGAGTGCTGGCGGGTTATTTTATGGAGAATTGGCCAAGCCGGAGAAAAAAGCAATCCTATAAATCCATCACGGCCAACAGATTCAAACTGCATCCACCTGAATGGAGGGGGGCAAAGTCAAACTTTCCATCCGGGACTTGGAATCTTCCCAGCCGCGTTCACGTTACCACTCACCACCCATGAAACGCATCCTCCTCGCCCTTTTCGCCACCGCCTCTCTCTCTTTCGCCGTCGATCCTCCCGACACCACCGGCTGGCAGGACCTCTTCGCCGCCGACCTCTCCAACACCGTCGAACCCGGCAAGTGGGAGCTCAAAGACGGCATCCTCGTCGCCAAAGACCACGACACCCTCTGGACCAAGGATTCCTACGGCGACTTCATCCTCGACCTCGACTTCAAAGTCGAAAAGGAATCCAACAGCGGCGTCTTCATCCGCTCCGGCAACATCAAGGACGTCCTCTCCGCCCTCGAAATCCAGGTCCACGACTCCGCAGACGGCAGCAAATACGGCATGGTCGCCGCCATCTATGACGCCATGCCCCCCAGCAAAAGCATGGCCAAGCCTGTCGGCGAGTGGAACCACTTCACCATCACCTGCAAAGGCCCCCTCGTCAGCGTCGTCTTCAACGGCGAGGAAGTCATCAACGCCAATCTCGACAACTGGCCCGAAGCCGGCAAAAACCCCGACGGCACCCCCAATAAATTCAAGAAAGCCCTCAAAGACTACGCCCGCACCGGCCCCATCGGCCTCCAAGGCCTCCACGGCAAAGCCCAGGCCCCCGTCTATTACCGCAATCTGAAGATCAAAGTGCTGGAGTAAGATGATTTCAACAACTCTACAATGTCCAATAACACGCAAGTCGTGACCACATCTGTTTTCTGCAATCACTGCAAACAGCGAACTAAGCATGAGTTAATTGCATCTCATGCAAGTGAATATACCGAATGGGATGCCACTGATGACGAAGACTTTCCCATCTATACGGAGGATTTCGAATGGAATTTGTGGAAGTGTCGGGGATGCGAAACTGCGCTACTTCAGAAAAAAACCCATTTCCATGGAAATGAAGATGCACAGGGAAATCCTGTTCATTCATTTGAATACTTTCCTGCTCGTAGTGAGTTCAGCTACAAAGAGCGTCATTTCTTAAAACTGCCTTCTCAGATTGCGGTTATCTATAAAGAATCTTGTGCTTCCTACAATGCCAAGTTGCCGCTGCTCTGCGCAGGAGGGTTAAGAGCTTTGATGGAAGCTATATGCCGAAACAAAAATGCTCCTGGCAACAACCTATATCAGCGGATCGATGGGCTAAAAACGCTCTTGCCCGAAAGCCTGGTTCAGAACCTTCATAGTTTGAGGTATCTTGGAAACGACGCATTGCATGAACTAAAGCCTCCAGCTATGTCGGACCTGAGGCTAGGGCTAGAAATTCTTGGCGACTTAATGAATTATTTCTACGATCTAGACTACAAAGCCAGCTCGCTTGCCAGCCGAAAAAAAGCGAGTGTGCCGCCTGTGCCCAATAATGTTATCCCCCCTCATTGGGAGATTCTTCGCCGGAAGGGAACGGCGTCTGAAGTTTAGGAATGTGATCGTTGTATGAGAGAAGCCCCCTGACATCAGGCAAGCTTAATCGCTCATTCCGGATATATAGCCACCTTACCCCGCACACGCCACCCTTACCTCCTCCAGCTCCGCCCACCGCGAAAACTTCCCTTCAAGCTCATGCTTCTTCGCATCGAGCTTCGCAATAAAATCATTCGTCCCCGCCCCCAGCTTCACAAACGTCCCCGGGTTGCTCAGCTCACCCTCCATCGTCGCAATCTCTCCCTCGAGGCGGCTGATCGCAGCCTCACACTCCGCGAGCTCCCGCTGCTCCTTCTGCGACATCTTCTTCGCCTTCGGCGCATTCGCATTGCTGGCCGCCGTCGCCACCTTTTCCTTCTTCACCGCAGCGTTCACCAGTGCCAGCTCCGCAGCAGCTTTCGCCGCCCGTTTCTCCTGGTAGTAGCTGTAGTTCCCCGCGCACTCATGGATGCGCCCCTCACCTTCAAAAGCGAGCATTCGGTCACACACACGGTCCAGGAAGTACCGGTCATGGCTCACCACCAGCACGCAGCCCTTGAAGGAAAGAATCGCCTCCTCCAGCACCCGCATCGTCTGCAGATCCAGATCATTCGTCGGCTCATCCAGAATCAAAAAGTTGCCCCCGCGCCGCAATATCTTCGCCAGCAGCACGCGGCTTTGTTCCCCACCGCTCAGCTCCTTCACCCGCATCGTCACGCGTTCATCCGTGAAAAGGAAGCGCCGCAGGTAAGTGCGCACATGCATCTTCTCCGGCCCAAACTGCACAAACTCAGACATCGGCCCCGCCACCTCCTCCATCACGCTGTTCTCCGGATTCAGCAGCAGACGCTGCTGATCCACATAGTTAAACACCGTGCGCTTGCCAATCGTGACCTTGCCCTCATTCGGTGCCTGCTGCCCCATCAGCATCCGCAGCAGCGTCGTCTTGCCCAGCCCATTGCGACCAATGATCCCCGTGCAGCTCCCCGCTTCAAAGCTCAAATTCAGATGGCTGAACAACCACCGGTCATTGATATGCGCGCCGATCTCCACCGCATCGATGATCGTGTTCGCCAGCGGGGAGGCAGGCGGGATGATCAAATCCATCACCAGCTCCGCCTCAGGCGCGTCGATGGCCGCCACACGGTCATACTCATCCAGTCGTGAGCGCTGCTTCGTACCCCGGCCTCTCACGCCCGCCCGCACAAACTCCAGCTCATGCCGCAGAAAGCTCTGCCGCCGCCTTTCGGAGTTCGCCTCCACAGACTCACGCACCGCCTTGCTCTCCAAAAAGTCACTGTAGTTCCCCGGATGACTGTAAATGCGACTGTCATCAATCTCGATGATCCGCGTCGCCACTCGATCTAGGAAATAGCGGTCATGCGTCACAAACAGCACCGCCCCCGTGAAGTCCCGCAGGAAAATCTCCAGCCACTCAATCGACTCCGCATCCAGATGGTTCGTCGGTTCGTCCAGCAGCAGCAGATCCGGCTGCGACACCAGCGCCCGCGCCAGCGCCACACGCCGCTTCTCACCCCCCGAGAGCCCATTGACGATGCGATCCGCCGCTGGCAGCCCCAGCTCATTCATCGCCGTGCTGATCCGCGTCTCCACGCCCCACCCGTCATGCATCTGGATCTGATGCAGCAAATCTTCCTCCTGATCCCCCTTGTAGTCGCCAGACTCGTAGCGCTCCACCATTTCCAGCAGCGCCGAGGCACCCGCCCGCACGTTGTCGATCACGCTCGCCTCATCATCCAGCACAAACTCCTGCGCCAGATGGCTCACAATAATGCCATTGCGCCGCGAGATCGTCCCGCTGTCCGGCTTCTCCGTCCCAACGAGGATGCGCATCAGACTCGTCTTCCCAGAGCCATTGCGTCCCACCAGCCCCAGCTTCTCACCCTCATGGATGCTCATCGTCGCATCATTGAAGACCTGTTGCAGCCCAAATTGAAGGCGCAGGTCTTTGGCGGAAACGACAGCAGGAGTAATAGGAGACATGAGTGGGGGGCGGCTCAGATAGCACGGTCTCCCTCTCCCTGCGACAGATTCCCTCCATCCACTCCACATTCCGCTCCCTGCATTCAGACATCAAAGCGTCTGAACCATGGCGTAATCAGGGCTTTAACACCCGGAAGCCAATGCAGGTCCGGCGTTGAAATGTGCCGCCTGAGCCGTTATTCTTTCCCATGAGTTTCACCGCCGTTTATGAACCTGCCGCCGAGGGTGGCTTCACCTGCTGGGTCGAGGAAATCCCTGCCGCCATCTCCGAGGGCGATACCATCGAGGAGGCGGAAAGCAATCTCATGAATGCTTTGAAGCTCGTGCTGGAATGCCAGCGGGAGCTTTCCGATCAAACACGCAGCCCCGCCAGTCTCAAACGTTCGCTGGAACTTGCCGCTGCATGAAGCTCGCTGATCTTGAGCGGCATCTGCGTGGACATGGCTGTCAGTTGTATCGCGAAGGCGGCAGCCATTCCATCTGGTGGAATCCTGCAAACCGGAAGATTACCAGCGTGCCACGGCATCGCGAGGTCAAAGACAACACCTCTCGCGCCATCTGCAAGCAATTGGAAGTGCCCGCTCCCTAGACCTCACTTCTTCCCCAGCGCCTCCCTCACCATCACCGGATCATCCGTCGTGATCCCATCCACCCCCAGCTTCGCAAACCGCAGCACATCCGCCGGCTTGTTCACCGTCCACACATAAAGCCCGAAGCCCGCATCCCGGATCTGCTTCACCATCGTTTCATTCCACGGAAAATCAGCAGTGCCCAGGTCCAGCCCATCCAGCTTGTCCACCTTCGTGTCCGCAATGAGCTGCGTCAGATCCGTCGCTTTCTTCTCCTTCGTCTTCCCAGACGCCAACCGGTAAACCTTGATCCACGGCATCGCCTTCTTCGATTCCGCCGCCGCCTCACGATTAAACGCAATGATCGCCAGCTGCCCCGCACGATCCTTCATCGGCTCCAGAATCCGCTTCAATTCCGGCACAATCTCCGCCCCGCATTTCACCTCAATAAAAAACCGCTGCTTGCCCTTCGGCATTGTCGCCAGCGCCTGCTCCAGCGTCGGAATCATCTCCTTCGCCCACTCCTGGCCCTTCCACGATCCCGCATCCAGCGCCGTCAGGTCCGCCTGCTTCGCGGTCGCCACGTCCAGCTTCACGCCCGTCGTGCGCTTCGTGTCCTTGTCATGAATTACAGCCGTTTTGCCGTCCGCCGTGAGATACACATCCAGCTCACACGCATCGGCTTGATTCTCCCACGCTAGATCAAAAGCCCCCAGCGTGTTCTCCGGCGCACGCGCAGAAAAACCGCGATGCGCGATGATTTCAACAGCGTGGGCGGACATGGCGGTAAAGAGGAAAACAGCAACGAGCTTCATGAGTGAGAAAGCAAACGACGCAAGCACCCGTAACCCTTCGCTCCAAATGAAATTTTGCTTCCTGCTTGTCCTCAGCATCATCATTGTTCGCACACTGACCTCCTGCTCGAAGTCGCCTTCGACCAGCCCCAAGGACCAGCACGTCATCCTCATCAGCCTCGACGGCTTTCCCGCATGGCTGTGGAATGATGAATCCCTGCAGATCCCCAACCTGCGCAAGCTCGCCGCCGAAGGTGCCAGCACCAAGGCCATGACCGTGAGCAATCCCTCCATCACCTGGATCAATCACACCACCCTCGTCACCGGCGTGGAGCCCCGCAAGCACGGCGTCCTCTTCAACGGCCTCCTCGTGCGTCAGGGCGACAACAAGCCGCCGAAGATCGAGCAGTGGGCCGACAAAACCAAGCTCGTCTTCGCCCCCACTCTCTACGACATCGCCCATGAAGCCGGCCTCACCACCGCCGAGTCCGACTGGGTCGCCATCACCAAAGCCAAGACCATCGACTGGAGCTTCGCTGAACTCCCCGATGCCGAAGGCAAAGTCGAAAAAGAAATGATCGCCGCCGGCGAGATCAAGCCTCAGGACATCGCCTGGATGCAGCTCGGCCCCCAGCGCAAAAGCGTCACCTTCCTCGACAACATGTGGACCAAAGCCGCCATCCACATCTTCAAAACTCACAAGCCCAACCTGCTGCTCTATCACACCCTCAACACCGACGCCACGCACCACTCCTACGGCCCCGGCTCCATGGCCAGCCACACCGCTCTCGCCTACACCGACCGTCTCGTCGGCGATCTCGTCAAAGCCGTCGAAGACAGCGGCCTCCGCGACAGCACCACCTTCATCATCGCCACCGATCACGGCTTTAAAAAGGTCACCAAAATCATCCTCCCCAACGTCGAGCTGAAAAAAGCCGGACTCGCCCAAGGCCTCGGCCCCACCATCACCACCTGCGACGCCTACTCCATGACTCAGGGCGGCATGGCCTTCGTTTACATCACCAATCCCGCCCGCAAAGCCGAGCTCCTCCCACAGCTCAAAGAGATGTTCGCCAAGACCGAAGGCGTGGACCGTGTTATCGACGGCACAGACGGCTCCACCCTCGGCATGCCCACACCCGAGGAAAATCCAGGCATGGGCGATCTCGTCCTCTATGCCAAAGCGGGTTACGCCTTCAAAAACGACGCCGCAGGCGATGCCACCGTCACCCCTTCCGTCAACTACGCCGGCACCCACGGTTATTTGAACACCGACCCCGAACTCGACGGCATCTTCATCGCCAGCGGCCGCGGCATCAAAAAAGGCATCGTCCTCGACCGCATGGCCAATCTCGACGTCGCCGCAACCATCGCCAAACTCATGAGCCTCAAGCTCCCGAATCCCGACGGCCGCGTCCTCGACGAAATCCTGATCTCCGCCGACAAGAAGTAAATCTCGACGCGCCGTACCAGCCATCAATACTCATGGACTGATCGGCACGCCGTCACTCACACACATCGCGGATTTCAGGACCAAAGGCAAAACCGCTCAAGGAGCGCGGACTTTAGTCCGCAGCGCTCCGCCCATGCACGGCACACCGCACTGTCCTTCCGCCACGCAGCATCCACGACTTATCCTGCTTAGCACATCACTTCGCAAAACTCATTTCCAGATCGAGCCGAGGATGCTCCCCCCATTTGGATTGCGGTTGCGCAGCGAGGCACGAGCGAAGCTACCGCTCTCCGCAGGCCGGTCAGCGCACGCCTACTACGAGACATTCGAAAGTAACGACCCCTGTCGTCGCACTCCATACAAGCGTTTGCGCCACGCTACTCCGCGACACACCAGCCTCAACGAGGCTGCGTCATGAAGCCCAGGTCCGCCGAGCCTTGGCGAGGTGCCACTGGGGTGCCTCGCATCAATGCCAGAAAGCAAACCCATAACTCCGCCATACCCCACGCCCACCAGCAGCGTCTGCAATGAGTCCCGCCGCGCATTTGCGCCGACATCAGACAGCGCCCCAATCCTCTCGATGAGCGTCCTCAACCGGGTGCCCAGTCGGTGCTAAAACTCTCAACCTTCGGGTGCATTCTAGATACATCCTTGTGCGCGTCTCACCCACAACACCTGACAGATTCACCACCCACGACATGTAATTTCCATCACCCTCCGCCACCCCCAATGTCCCATCTTCATCCTCACCAAGCTCCGACCCACCTCATGCGCCTCTGCCGCATGCCCGGGTTCATCCTGCTTGTGTCGAACATGACCTTGGCCCACGCGCAAACCGCGCCGCCCCAGATCGAACAAAGCTGCCTCGAATGCCATGACAAGGACACCACCAAAGGCAGCCTCGATCTCACCACTCTCCCCTTCGACCTCACCGACCACACCACCCGCGAACGCTGGATCCGCATCTATGACCGCGTCGAAAAAGGCGAGATGCCACCCAAGTCTGAAGACCTGCCCCAACCAGACCGCGCCGCCCTCGTAAAATCCCTCTCCACATCCATCTTCAACGCCGATCACGCCGACATTCTCGCCCACGGTCGCGGACCTCTCCGCCGCCTGAACCGCGACGAATACGAACAAAACCTCCGGGACATCCTCCAACTCCCCGACCTCGATATCCGCGACATCCTCCCCGAAGACCGCGAAGGCCACCGCTTCAACAAAACCACCGACATGCTCGACATGTCCCGCGTGCAACTGGTTGCATATCTGGACGCAGCGGAGGCCGCACTGCACGCGGCCATGACCACCGAAGCCGCACCACCGGCTTTAACAAAATACCGCGCCGTCGGCACCGATCTCTTCCCCGGCACCGGCACCTTCGGCAATCGCGAGGCCATGTTCTTCGCCCGCAACAACAAGGCCATTGAATTCAAAGGCAAGGGTGATCCCACTGAAAAGGACAGCGCCACGGATGAATCCATCGAGATGGCCCTCTTCCGCGCAGCCAGTTGGCCCTACCTCGGCACTCCCAAACACTTCACCGCCAAGCGTACCGGCAACTACAAAGTGCGCTTCTCAGCACGCGCCGTTCTTCAACAGCCCGGCTACGTAATCACCCCAGCCACACACCCCGTCCCCATGACCTTCCGCACTCGCAAGCCTGCAGGCGTGGACATCATCAACGAAGTTCACGACTCCGGCGGCATCATCGACATTCAACCCACCAAGCAGGTCTTCGAAACCACCGTGCGTCTGCGCGAAGGCGAAGCCATCGAATACAGCCTCCTCGGTCAGCCGATGCCGCTGGCCATGAATCCCAACGGCTCCGCCCCCACCTACCGTTACCCACCCTTCCCAGAAGGCGGTCAGCCCGGACTCGCCGTGCAGTGGCTCGAAATCGAAGGCCCCATTGAATCTCAAACCTGGCCGCCACCCTCGCACCGCGTGTTGTTTGATGATCTCGGCGTGGAAGTAAAACCAAACGACCCAACGCAAGACGCCAAGCGCCTGCTGCGCCGCTTCGTCAAACTCGCCGCCCGTTCAGCGACGCCATGCTCGCAGGCTACAAAGCCTTCCTCGCCTCCGGCGACTTCATCTACGTGCGCGAACCCATGAAGGAAGATGACCACTTCGCCATCGCCTCCCGCCTCTCTCACTTCCTCACCAACTCACGCCCTGACACAAAACTCATGGACCTCGCGCAGAACAAAAAGCTGCGTGATCCCGCAACACTCCGCGCCGAATCCGAACGCCTCATCGCCAGCACCGGCTTCGACCGCTTCGTCAAAAACTTCACCGACTGCTGGCTCAACCTCCGCCACATCCGCCGCGACGATCCCGACATCCGCCTCTTCCCCGAATACCGCTTCGACGAATACCTCGTTGAAAGCATGGAGCGCGAAACCCGCACCTTCTTCACCGCCATGATCCGCGAAAACCTGCCCGCCAGCGTCCTGGTCATAGCAGACTTCATCTTCGCCAACGACCGCCTCACCAAACACTACCAGCTTCCACCACTCACGGGCTCCGCTATGCGCAAAGTCACCTTGCCCAAGGACAGCCCCCACGGAGGCCTGCTCACCCAAGCCGCCGTTTTAAAAGTCAGCGCCAACGGCACCACCACCTCCCCCGTCGTGCGCGGAGCCTGGGTCATGGAACGACTCATTGGCCAGCCACCTCCTCCACCACCCGCCAGCGTCCCCGCCGTCGAGCCCGACATTCGCGGAGCCAAAACCATCCGCGATCTCCTCGCCCTCCACACCAAATCCAAATCCTGCGCCGCCTGCCACGCTCGCTTCGATCCCGTCGGCCTCGCCTTGGAAAACTTCGACATCCTCGGCGGCTGGCGCACCCAATACCGCGGCCTCGAAGAAGGCCAGCGCATCACCGGCATCGACCGCGCCGGACACGATTTCAGCTACACCCTCGCCACCCCCGTGGACACCACCGGCAAGCTCCTCGACGGCCGCACCTTCAATAACATCAACGACCTCAAAACCCTCATCGCCGCCGACCCCCGCCAGCTCGCCCGCAACCTCCTCCACCAGTTCACAATATATGCGACCGGCACCCCCGTCCGCTTCTCCGACCGCCCTGAAATCGAATCCCTCCTCGATGCCTGCGCCAAGGACGGCTACCCCACCCGCGACCTCCTCCACGCCCTCATCCAAAGCCCCATCTTCCTCGGACAGGTAGATGGAAAAGAGTGAGACAATCGGACCATCAGACACTGAGATAACCAGACGATGAAATCCGAAGACACTCAGCACAAACTCCCTGTCATGGCTGCCACTCGGTTAAGCGCATGCATCGTGAGTTTTGAAAGTTCAGGTGCAACCGAACCGCATGGCATAAGCCTGAGCGCTGCCACCAGTCAGTACTGGGAGCGCCGGTTTTTAACCGGCTCTGGCGTTGGCCCCCTGATGCAAGAACGACCCATGCCATCTTTCGTCATTCCACTCCGCCGTACACCAGCCCCAACGGAGCTGCGTAATATAGCCCAGGGGTGCCGAGCTTTAGCGAGTGCTCCCCTGGGTATGGCAACACCCGACAGGGAAGCAAACCCACCGCTCCGCCACATCCAACGGATACCAGCAGCGTCTGCAAGACGCCCCGCCACACATCTGCCTGCGCGCCGCTAACTCACTGCCCTCTGATTGTCCCATGAACGCTCCTTACATCGCCAACTCCTTCTCCCGCCGTCGTTTCCTTCGCAGCGCGGGGGTGACGCTTGCTCTTCCGATGCTGGAATGCCTTCGTCCCGTGTTCGGACGCGCTGCCCAAACAAAACCACCCCAGCGCCTCCTCATCATCTCCAACAACCTCGGCTTCCTCCCGAAACCCTTCTTCCCCAAAACCACCGGCCGCGATTACGAACTCTCACCAACCCTCGCACCCCTCAGCGACGTCCGCAACGAGTTCACCCTCCTCAGCGGCACATCCCACCCAGACGTCAATGGCGGCCACAGCGCCGAGAACTGCTTCCTCACCGCCGCACGCGGCCCCACCAAGAGCGGCTTCCGCAATCAAATCTCCCTCGACCAATACATCGCCGAAAAGCTCGGCCAGCAGACCCGCTACCCAACACTCAATCTCGGCGTCAACATCGACAAAGCCAACCGCAGCCTCTCCTGGACTCGCGACGGCGTCCTCCTTCCAGCCGAAGACAGCGCCCCCGCCTTGTTCCGCCGTATGTTCGTTCAAGGCGATCCCGCCGCCGTCAAAAAACAACTCCAGCAGCTCGACGAACGCGGCAGCATCCTCGACACCCTCCTAGATCAAACCAAGCGCCTCAGCCGCGACCTCGGCAGCACCGACCGCGCCCGCCTGGATCAATACCTCACCTCCGTTCGCGAAGTCGAAGAGCGTCTCCTCACCGCACGCGAATGGGAACTCAAACCCAAGCCCATCGCCACCCAGCCCGAGCCCGAAGACATCCGCGATAAAAAACTCATCTTCGAAAAATTCGATCTCATGCTCTCCATGGCGCAGCTCGCGTTCGAGTCCGACTCCACTCGCATCGTCACGCTTATGGTCGATGCCTTCGCCACCCCCGCCTTCCATCTCCCCGGCGCTGACAACACCACCGAAGGCTACCACGGCCTCAGCCATCACGGTCAGTCCGAAGAAAAAGTACGCCAGCTCGCCGAAGCCGATCGCGAACAAATGCGCCTCTTCAAAAAGCTCATTCAAACCCTCGCCTCAAAACAGGAAGACGAAGCCCGCCTACTCGACCGCACCATGGTCCTCTTCGGCAGCAACATGGGCGACGCCAACACTCACGACAATTACAACCTCCCCATCCTCCTCGCTGGTGGCGGCTTCAAACACGGCCAGCACCTCGCTTTCAAACGCGACAATAACCTGCCCCTCAGCAACCTCTTCGTCACCCTCCTCCAACGCCTCGGCGTCGAGTCCGACAAATTCGGTTCCAGCACCGGTACCGTCTCAGCCCTGACCTGACCCAGCATAAACGCCCCAGCGCCACCGCGTGGAAGTACGACGGACACTCCTGTCTGTCGATCAGCGCTCCCCAATCCCCTCCGACCCTCGAACAACCCAGCGCTGTATTGTAGTCCCGGCTTCAGCCGGAATCCGGTTCTGGAAATCCATTTCTATAACAGTCATGTCCCGCCTTCGCGTGGGTTGCACTCGTCACATTGTCAGGAATGGTTCCCCCTTTGAAACCAGCCCTGCTCATCCTCGCGTCAATCTCATGGACCTGGCTGAATCCACAGCTCTCCATTCTGGACCATCGTCAGCATGAACTGCATGCGAAGCTGGCAAAGCTTCCCTCTCTTCCCGCACCCCAGCCCCAAGAGCACGCCGGATTCCACAGCGGTCTAGCACCCCACGCCGATTCCGTCCGCTGGGTCCAAATCGATCTCGGAGCCGAACATGCTTTAGACTCAGTCATCGTCATTCCCGCCATGCTTGGTGTCGCCGAGGCCTACGGCTTCCCTCAGCGCTTCCGCATCGATGCCTCAAATGACCCTCTTTTTGCTGAATCCGACACACTGCTGGATCAAACGTCCGCCGATGCACTTCCATCCCTTGCGCCCTGGTGCGTCACCGCAAAAAACATCAAAGCCCGCCACATCCGCTTCACCGCCACCAAACTTTCAGCCCAACCCCATCAAACCAACCGCTTCATCTTCTGCCTCGGCGAACTCCTCGTCTTCAGCCATGGCCGAAACGTGGCCCTCCATGCCCAGGTGCTGGCCCCCAATTCCGTCGAAACCCTCCCCACCTGGTCCCCCCGCCATCTCGTCGATGGTGCTTACGCACTTGGTCTGCCAGTGCAACCTGATGAAATAAACGGCAACGGCTGGCACAGCGGCATCTCCAGCACCGCCGAAGCCACCAAATGGGTCCAGGCAGATCTAGGCGCACCGCGCGACATCCAAGAAATCCGCCTCATCCCCGCCCACCCCCGCGACTACCCCGAACGCTCCGGCTTCGGCTTCCCCCGCCGGTTCAAAGTAGAAGCCGATGGCAAGACAATCTTCGACGGCTCAGGCTTCCCCAATCCCGGAGACACCCCCGTAGCCTTCCCCACACCCGGCCTGCACGCCCAGACCATCCGTTGCACCGCCACGCAACTTTGGGAACGCAGCGGCGACTTTGTGTATGCCCTTGCAGAACTGCAGGCTTTCAACGCCGGAAAAAATATTGCCCGTGAAGCAGTCATCACCAGCTCCGACGACACCATCACACCCTCCTGGAGCCGCGCAGGTCTGATCGACGGCCGCAGCAGTTCTGGCCTGCTGCTCAATGAAGCCACCTGGCTCGTCAATCTCGCCCAACGCCGCCAGATCACGGACGAACTTGCCGCCTTGGAAGTTCAGCGCACCACAGCGCTAGCCATTGCACAAAAGCGCGCGGCGTGGCTGGCCGTCGGTGTGTTTTGCATCGCCATCGCCATCGCCTGGCTGGTGGTTTTGCGTTCGCGTCGCTCACGTCGTCACGAGATGGAATCCCTGCGCCAACGCATCTCGCGTGATCTCCATGACGACATCGGCAGCCACCTCGGCAGCATCCGTCTCATGTCCGAACTGGCCTTGCGCGATGGTTCCACGTCCGACTCACTTGAGGAAATCCATCGCCTAGCCGGTGAAGCCGCCGAGTCCATGCGCGGCATCATCTGGCTCGTTCGTGAGGGCGATTTGCCACCACTTGCCAACCTCGTCGAAGCCATGCGCCAAAGTGCCGCTGCCTTGCTGAGGGACATCGACTGGCATCTTGAGGCAACAGAATGCAATTCCGCCACCGCCTCGCTCGAATTCCACCGGCAGGTCTTCCTGCTCTTCCGCGAAGCCGCGCACAACATCGCCCGTCACGCGAATGCTGCACAGGTGCGCATTGAAGTGCGCTGGGAAGCAAAACACTTCCATCTCCGCATTGAGGACAACGGCTGCGGCTTTGATGTCGCCGCCATCACTGCTGGCAACGGTCTCGCCAATCTCCAGCACCGCGCCACCGTACTCGGTGGCACTTTGCAGATCACCAGCACCCCCGGCAACGGCACCCGCATCACCTTGGAGGCCGATTTCTCATGAACACACTCTGGATCGTTGAAGACCATGCTGCATTTCGGCGCACGTTGGTGCGCGTCTTGAATGCTGAGGCTGACTTCAAGTGTACGCGTGATTTCGACTCCTGCGAAAAACTGTTCACGGCGCTCGCCAAACCGGAGGTGCCCGATTTGATCCTCCTTGATGTCGGCCTGCCTGGCATGAGCGGGCTTGAAGGCATTCGTTTGATCAAGGAACGCGCTCCGAAGGCTCTCGTTGTCATTCTCACGGTCTTTGAGGACGATGACAAAGTCTTCCAGGCCATCTGCGCCGGAGCCGCCGGTTATCTGCTCAAGACCAGCAGCGCCGCCGACATCACGCAGGCTGTGCGCGATGCGCTGGCAGGTGGATCGCCGATGAATCCGCGCATCGCTCGCCGTGTGCTTGAGATGTTTTCCAAGTTCGCCCCGAAGCAGAACGATTACGGCCTCAGCGAGCGTGAAAAGGAAATCCTCCAGCTCATGACCACGGGTCTCATCAAGAAGGAGATCGCCGACAAGCTCACGCTCAGCGTCCACACCGTCGATACCTACCTGCGCCGTATCTACGAGAAACTGGCGGTAAATACGCGCACCGGAGCGGTGGCCAAAGCGCTCAAGGAGGGGTTGGTATGATAGGGTATGGAAAAAACGCTGAGTCTGCCGTATAAAATCTGTGATGTTAACGACCCGATTACTTATGCCTCTCTTCACGCTTTCATGGGTGATAGCAGGCAACGCAGCGGATGTGCTGGAACCTTACTTTCGGGAGCATTGTCTGCGCTGTCATGGTGAGAAGAAGCAGAAGGGGGATCTGCGCCTGGATACGCTGGCGCGGGATTTTACGGGAGGCTCGGAAACGGAGCGGTGGTTTGAGGTGATCACCCGTATTGGCTCGGGTGAGATGCCGCCGGATGATGAGCCGCAGCCGACGGCTGAGGCTTCGGGAGAGGTGATGGAGTGGCTGTCTGCGCGGATCAAAGAAGGGGAATCGGCACGCATGGCGAAGCGTGCGCCAGTGGCCCACTATCGGCTGAGCCGGGAGGAGTACTCATATACGGTCGCGGATTTCCTGGGCGTGCAGTATGACACCCGCGCGCCGGGGGCGTTTTCTGAAGACCCTGGGTGGCAAGGCTTTGAACGACTTGGCAGCGAGCTGTCGCTCGCGCCTTCGCACGTGGAAAAATACCTGAAGGCAGCAGCGGAGATCATTGATCTGGCCTTTCCTGATAAGAAGCCATTTCAGGTGAAGTCGCATGTGGATGCCCTTTACATGGACTGGCAGAATGCGGGCAAACGCAAGGAGCTGGACGCCATCGGCATCACACCAAGGATTCGCACGTTGTTCTGGCCGGGGCACATCCTGTCCAATGTACGTCCTGACGGCGGCTATCGGCAGGCGGCAGGTCGCTATCGCGGACGGATTCAATTGAGCGGACTGGCTCCTGCGGGCGGACGCACGCCGCATGTCACTCTGTATTCCAAGGAGCTGGACCGCATGATTTTCGAGGCGGATGTGCTCGCGCCTGAGGACAAGCCTGCGGTGCTGGAGTTCGAGGTCTTCCTTCCTGCGGGCAAGTGGGATATTGCCATCAGCAATGCGGTGCCGGGCCCGTCGAACCTGCCGCATGCGGGCCGGCCGGGTGGCGCTGTTTTAACCACGCTGAGGGATCCAAAATCGCGTGAGCCGTGGCAGCGCAAGATGACAGATGATGAAGGCAAGCCGCTCTATCCGCTGCTGATCGTGGACTGGCTCGACTGGGAGGGACCGCTGGAAAGCCCCGAGGACCTGCAAAAACGCGAGGGCCTCTTCCCGGCAGACAACGCCGACGCGAATGCAGTGCTGGCCTGCCTCACGCGCTTTGCTGAAGGAGCGTGGCGCCGACCGGTGACACCTGAGGAAGTGCGGCCCTACATGGGCATCGTGGAGCATGAGCAGGCGGCGAAAACACCGTTGCGTGCAGCTTATAAAACAGCGCTGCTCGGTGTGCTGGCCTCGAAGAATTTTACATATCTCACAGAGGGTTCTCCGGGAGAGAAACGAATGCTGCTCAATGACTGGGAGCTGGCCTCGCGCCTGTCCTATTTCTTGTGGAGTTCCGCGCCGGATGAGAAGCTGCGTGCTGCTGCCGCAGGCGGAGTACTGCGCACGAGTGAGGGCTTGCGTACGGAGGTCGTGCGCATGCTGGCGGATGCCAAGACTGCGCGCTTTGCGGAGTCATTCCCGCGCCAGTGGCTGCAACTGAAGCGAGTCGGGGAGTTCCCGCCGGATGAGAAGCTCTATCCCGACTACGAGGCCTGGCTGGAGCACAGCATGGTGCTGGAGACCACGAGCTACTTTGCCGAAATGTTCCGGCAAAATTTACCGCTGAGAGAGTTTATCGATTCGAACTGGACCATGCTGAATCCACGAATGGCGCTGCACTACGGCATCACTTCGCCAGACAGCGCCGACTTTCAGCGGGTTGCGCTCAGTCCCGAGCAGCATCGCGGCGGGCTGCTGACACAGGCGTCCATTCTCAGCCTGAGTTCGGATGGCACGAGGCACCGACCGGTGCATCGCGGTATCTGGGTTTCGCAGGCCATTCTGGGCAAGACCCCGCCACCACCGCCGCCGAATGTCAGCGCGATTCAGCCGAATCCCGTGAATGAACCCAAGGCCACGATCCGCCAGAAACTCGCCGCGCATAAGGTGAACCCGAACTGTGCGGCCTGCCATGCGAAAATCGATCCGCTTGGGCTGGCCTTTGATCACTACGACGCCATTGGCCGCTGGCGCACGGAGGAAGTCGTGCTCACGGGCAAGGGGAACAATCCGCCGGTGGATGCCAGCGGCACGCTATCGGACGGACGTCACTTTGCCGACTCTGCTGAGTTTAAAAAGCTGCTCGCCGCGAAGCCGGAACCGTTTGCGCATGCATTCGTCAGCAAGCTGGCCGTGTATGGTTTGCGGCGGGCGGTGACGCAGGATGATGAAGCCGCCATCAAGGCCATCGTCGAGAAGTGCAAGAGCAGTGACTACAAGCTGCGCGATGTCATTGAAGCTTTTGTTTTGTCAGATCTTTTTCGGAAGCGTTAGCCATCCTCTGAACCCATCTCTCATATGAATTTTCTATCACAATCCTGGCTCATTGGCCGCCGCCATTTCCTTCGGGGCCTGGGAGTCTCCGTGGGTCTGCCGTTGCTGGACTGCATGCGTCCGCTGCGGGCTGCTGTTGCTGCTCCGAAGGCCAAGCGCAGTGTCTTTGTGTATCTGCCGAATGGCGTGAACACCCTCGACTTTCAGATTCTGGGTGCTGGCAAGGACTACAACATAAGCCGGGGGCTGAAGCCGCTGGAACGCCACCGAGCCAACATCACGCCGATCTCAGGGCTGCATCATCCGCACGGGCTGGGGCATCATCATGGCTGCCAGAGCATCTGGCTCACGGGTGCGGAGATCGGCCAGGGAAAGCGCAACAGCATCAGTTTGGATCAAATGATCGCCGAGCAGCTCGCGCCGCACACACGTTTTTCCTCGCTGGAGATCAGCGATACCGGACGCTCGCTGGCCTACAATGGCGACGGCATCAACCTGCCCGCCGAGATCAAACCGCGCGATGTGTTCCGCCGCTTATTTGAAGCGCCTGAGGGTGGTCTGGAAAAAGAGCGCGAGGGGCTGCGCCGTCGCGGCAGCGTGCTTGATGTCGTGCTGGATGAGGCACGCGCGTTGGATAAGAAAATCGGCAGTGAAGACCGGGGTCGGCTGGATCAGTACCTCAGCTCGGTGCGTGAGGTGGAGGTGCGCACTGAGCGTGCTGACCGCTGGCTCGATGTGCCGCGTCCTCTGGTGCCGGAGGTCATCCGCAAGAACCTCACCCGCGACGTCCCGCAGACCAAGCCGGGTGACTATTACCGCACCTTTTATGACCTGATGCTGCTCGCTTTTCAGACTGACACGACGCGTGTCATCACTTTCAGCACGGGAGAGGAGGGCAAGGGCCTGCCCATTCCCGAACTCGGCATCAACCAGACACGGCACTCGCTTTCGCATCACAACGGCGACATCGAACAGATGGACCGTCTCACGCAAGGCGATGTGTTTAACATCGAGCAATTTGCGTACTTCCTCGACCGGCTCGCTGCGACGAAGGATGGCGACACGCCGCTGCTGGATCTCACCGTCTCACTCTATGGCAGTGGCATGGCTTACGGTCACAGTCATGGCAATGCCAACCTGCCCACCGTCGTCGCGGGCGGGCGTGCGCTTGGCTTGAAGCACGGCACGCATGTGGATCTCAATCAGGGGCACTTCAACGGCTATGATCTTGATGAAAAAGGTGTGCTGAAGACGAGCCACTACGAGCTGTGCTCGCGCCCGGTGAATGACAAAGGCCGGCTGAGCAACCTGCTGCTCACCCTCGCGCAAAAGATGGATGTGGAGACCGCCACCTTTGCGGACAGTCTCGGCACACTCTCACAAATCGAAGGCTAAAGCTCATGCGTGTTTTGTCATTCATTGCTGCGTGCAGCAGCCTCATTGCATCGGCTTATGCTGCGGAGCCAGCCGATCCGCGCATCGCACTCGACAGCGCGTTTCCTGATGCAAAGTCTGGGAGGCCTTTTGCGGGTGAACTCATCCTTGTGGAGCATGTGACGAGGCGTGGCATTCTGCGGCTGGACCGCGATGGCACGATCAACAAGTACTTCTGGGATTTGCCGCATCATTTTCAAATGCTGCCCTATGCCGCCATCAATTTGCATGGTGCGCCCGCCAGTTTTGAGGACCTTCCGCTTGGCACCCATCTGCATGGCGTCTTCTACCTCGGTCCCGAAGGCGACTTCCAGATCAAGCCGCCTGATACGGGATACGACGCCAGTAAAATGGCCAACCCGGATCTGCGTTCCATCGTCACGCAATACTCGCGCGTGCTCACTCTCGACGATGATTTCAGCTACTATCAGAAACGCGGAGAAGGCTGGACGATTACCGCGTTTGGCCCGGATAAGAGCAACGTCACTGTCGAGCGCGTCGCGCTGGCCGATGGCAGTGTGGTGAAGGATGCTAACGATGGAAACAAGTCCACACAGGTGCTGCATCTTGACCGTGGCACGCGCATTTGGAAAGGCCGTGAGATCGCCGCGCTCGAAGACCTCGAGGTGGGTCAGATCGTGCAGCTCAATCTCACTTGGGCCATGCTCTACGCTTCCATGAAAGAAGACG
Organism: Verrucomicrobia bacterium 12-59-8; assembly: GCA_002279765.1. The sequence continues at coordinate 20,766 of NCCR01000117.1, forward strand.
GACTGTGCCGTGACATCTGGATCGATGCGGCCAGCCGCGAGACCGCTGTGCAGCAGCAGCGCCAGATATGCATCGCCCAGCAAAAACGTTTGGGTTTTCCTGGCATCATTCTCAAGACCGAGCCCATTCCGGGTCAGGGATCGAGCGGGTATATCACGGTGGCCCTGCCTGCGGGCATCGATGCTGAACTTATGGACGCCATCAAGCCCAAGGCCGGACTCGATCTCTGGCCCGTGGAACCCAATCTACGCCATTGGGGCAGCTATGGCAGCGGTGGTATTGAAGAAGTGACGCACATCGAAAATCCGCCCGCCGGGCATAGTGGGGTACAGATCAAGTTGCGCTTCTATGAAATGCTCGAAGGCTTCCGCGCAGGGCGCACGGTGCGTATGATGATCCGAGTGCCGAATGTCAAAGGACGTCCGAGTGAGGATTATCCGCGCGAGCTTTCACTGTATCCCAACGACACGCGAATTTTTCACGTCGGGCCCATGCCCGTGGCAGGCCGCGAGAAGGAACCGGAAGAGCCGAAGAAGTGAAGGAGGACTGTCCCGCGCTCGCGTGGCATGAAAAGAGCGGGCGAGTGCCGTATGAGTGATCTATGCGACTTTCTGTTTTCATCATCTTCGCCGCCGTGCCTGCCTTCGCGGTCGATTTTGTGCGTGAGGTGCAGCCGATTTTCGAGCAGCATTGTTATGAGTGCCATGGCGCGAAAAAACAGAAGAACGACTACCGGCTCGACATCAAGGACATCGCCCTGAAAGGTGGCGAGGATCATGCGCCGAACGTCGTTCCGGGCAAAAGCGGCGAGAGTCCGTTGTTTCGCTTCGTGAGCGGTACGGATGAGAAGATCGCGATGCCGCCGAAGTCGAAGCTCAGCAGCGCGGAGTTGGAGGTGATCAAATGCTGGATTGATGAAGGGGCTGTGTGGCCGGAGGGCGCAGACGTGGCCAAGGTGGAGGACCGGCTCGATTGGTGGAGCTTTAAGCCGCTGGTGAAGAAGGATGGAGGCATAGACGGTTTCATTCGTGCGAAGCTCACGGAAAACGGCTTGAAGCCCGCGCCACAGGCCGATGTGCGCACGCTGATTCGTCGGCTGTACTTTGATCTCACCGGTCTGCCGCCTTCTCCGGCGGATGTAGAGCACTATGCGGCGCTGCCGTATGAGAGGCTGGTGGATGATCTGCTGGCTTCGCCGCGATATGGCGAACGCTGGGCGCGGCACTGGCTGGACCTTGTTCACTACGGTGAAACTCATGGCTATGACAAAGACAAGCCGCGCATGAACGCGTGGCCGTATCGTGACTACGTCATTCGTGCGCTGAACAGCGACAAGCCGTATGCGCGCTTCATTGAAGAGCAGATCGCGGGGGATGTGCTGTATCCAGGCACGACGGACGGCATCACGGCGCTCGGGTTTATCTCGGCCGGGCCGTGGGATTACATTGGGCACGCGGAAGTGCCGGAGTCCAAGCTGGATGGAAAAATCGCGCGGCATCTTGACCGTGATGACATGGTGCAAAATACGATGGGTGCATTTTGTTCGCTCACTGTCGGCTGGTGCCACTACCACAAGTTCGATCCCATCTCGCAGGAGGACTATTATTCGCTGCAGGCCGTGTTTGCGGCCATCGACCGCACGGATGTGAACTACTACCCCGATGACGCTTCGATGCAGAGGTTTGTGGGTTTGGAAGAGCAGCGTCAGAAAATCGCCACCACCATCACGGCGCTGGAGGAGCCGCTGAAGCAAAAAGCGGGTGAAGCGTACACGGCGCTCAGCAAGCGCATCGACGGAGCAGCCGACAAGGCATCCAAGACGAATCCGAATGTGGAACCTGACTTTGGCTATCACAGCGCCATCGCGATGGAGCAAAACACGGTGAAGTGGGTGCAGGTGGATCTCGGCAAGAGTGTGGAGATCCAGCGCATTGTGTTGAAGCCGTGCTACGATGACTTTGGCGGCATTGGTGGCGGCTTTGGTTTTCCGGTGCGTTTCAAGGTCGAGGCGAGTGATGATCCTGCGTTCAAAACTGGAGTGACGCTTATCTGGCGCAAGCACGACGCGACGTTCATGAACGACTTTAAGAATCCGGGACTGATGCCTTTTGAAACGGGTACGGCGGGTGATGACGGTGCCATGGGCAGATATGTACGCGTCACGGCGGTGAAGCTCGCGGAACGCAAGAACGACTACATCTTGGCGCTGGCGGAGATGGAGGTCTTTGCGGACAAAAATGGACCGAACCTCGCGGCAGGACGGCCGGTGACGGCGCTCGACAGCATTGAAGCCGCGCCACGCTGGCAGAAAGAAAATCTCACGGACGGCATCGCGCCTGAGGCACGTACGCAGGAGGACAAGCAGCGGCTCATTAGCGAGCGCGATGCGCTCATGCTCGCCCAAGCGGATGCTGCGACGCGCCAGCAGCTCAACGACGCCCGCAAGGAGCGCGCAGCCATCGATGCGGAGATCGCCAAGCTGCCGAAGCCGGGCAAGGTGTATGCGGGAGCCATTCACACGGGCACGGGGGCCTTTCGAGGAACTGGGGGCGAAGGCGGGAAGCCGCGGGTGATTCAAGTGCTCAAGCGTGGTGACATGAAACAACCGGCGAAGGAAGTCGGGCCACAGAGCATTGCGGCGCTGAGTGAAGCCTTCCATGATGTGTATCAACTCGCAGGAGATAGCGAGTCCGCCCGCCGAGTTGCCTTGGCGAAATGGATCACGGACAAGAACAACGTGCTGACGTGGCGCAGCATCGTGAACCGCGTGTGGCAGCATCATTTTGGCCGTGGGCTGGTCGATACGGCGAATGACTTTGGCCGTATGGGCGGCAAGCCGAGTCATCCGGAACTGATCGACTGGCTGGCGGTGACGTTTCGTGATGATCTTGGCGGCAGTTTGAAAAAGCTGCACAAGCTGATCGTGATGAGTGACACATACCGGCAGTCGTCCGACAAGGAGGAGCCCGCAGATGCGAACAACGTCTTCCTCTCGCACCAAAACCGCCGGAAGCTCGATGCGGAGTCGATTCGTGATTCCATCCTTGCCGTGAGCGGCAAGCTGGATCTCAGCATGGGAGGACCGAGCTTTCAGGACTTCGTCATCGAGAAGCCGCAGCACAGTCCGCATTACGAATATCAGCTGCACGATCCTGAAGATCCGAAATCCTGGCGGCGCAGCATCTACCGCTTCATTGTGCGTTCGCAGCAGCAGCCCTTCATGACCACGCTGGATTGTGCCGATCCCTCCATGCGAGTGGAGAAGCGCAACGAATCGCTCAGCCCGCTGCAGGCGCTGGCCATGATGAACAATGGCCTCGTCGTTGCCATGGCGAAGCATTTTGCGGAGCGTGTGATGAAGGAAGAACAGGGGCTGGAGGCGCAGACACGACATGCTTTTGTGCTGGCGCTCTCGCGCAGTCCGAAGGCGGATGAACTCGCGCCGCTGCTCGAATACGCGAAGAGGGAAGGCTTGGAAAATACCTGCCGGGTGATTTTGAATCTGAACGAATTCAGCTTTGTGGACTGATTGCCAGACGAGCTAAGGACGTTCAATGGCCTATCTTTTGATGAGAGCCGCCGCAGACTGGTTTCAGCTGCATCATGACGCGCTGAACTGTTCATCGAGATGAAACAAACGTTGCAAGTTTTGCGCGACGCACGCTCTTTAAGTGGATGCTCTGGTCCCATAACTACGATCCTTTCAACAATCTGGTGCTCTCCACGCTGTTGGCCGCACTGCCGGTGATCACCTTGCTGGGCCTGCTGGCATTCTGGCATGTGCGTGCGCACCTCGCGGCGCTCGCGGGATTGATCGTGGCGCTGGTCGTTGCCATCATGGTTTTTCACATGCCAGCACAACTTGCGCTTTCAGCGTGCGGCCTAGGGGCGGTGTTCGGTTTGTTTCCCATCGGGTGGATCGTGCTGAACGCGATCTTCATTTATCAAATCTCCGTCGAGACCGGTCAGTTTGAGTCTTTGAAGAAGCAGATCGCCGGATTGGCGGGTGACCGCCGCATCCAGGCGCTACTGATCGCCTTTGCCTTCGGCGCGTTCATTGAGGGCTGTGCAGGCTTTGGCGCTCCGGTGGCCATTTCGGGAGCGATGCTGATCGGACTTGGTTTCAAGCCGCTGGAAGCTGCCAAGCTCTCGCTCATTGGGAATACGGCGCCGGTGGCGTTTGGCTCGCTTGGGATTCCGCTCACGACTCTCGCGGATGTCACTGGGCAGGATGTGCATGTGCTGAGTGCGATTGTGGGGCTGCACCTCACGATCTTCTCGTTCATCGTGCCGTTCTGGCTGGTGGTGGCGCAGGTCGGCTGGCGTGGCATGGTCGAGGTCTGGCCTGCGTGCTTGGTGTGCGGCGGCAGCTTTGGCCTGGTGCAGTTTCTCGTTTCAAACTTCCACGGGCCTTGGCTCGTGGACATCGCCGCAGGACTGGTCGCGATGGCTGCGATGGTGATTTTGCTGCGTTGCTGGAAACCGCGCAGCGCTGAGGAAAAGAAAACCCAGGAGGCGAAAATCGAGCGTCCGTTCCGCGCCTGGATTCCGTGGGTCATGCTTTCCTTGTTCGTGGGAATCTGGACCACACCGTTCGCGAAGACGATGCTCAACGGCTATGCGCCAGGGACGAAGGCGCAGAGCACATGGCAGGCACCGGTCTTTCCGATTCCGAAGTTGCATCTCGCGGTACAGAAAATGCCGCCGGTCGTGGCGAAGCCCGAGCCTGAAAAAGCGGTATTTACGTTCAACTACCTTTCGGCGACAGGCACTGCGCTGCTGCTGGCCGGTGTCGCGTCTGGGTTGCTTCTTGGCAGGGGACTCAAGGAGCTGGCCTCGATTTATCTGCGCTGCTTGTGGCGCGTGCGCACTTCGTTGCTCACCATCGCGCTCATGCTGGCGCTCGGCTACACCACACGTTTCTCCGGCACCGACACGACGATGGGGCTCATGCTGGCCGGTACGGGCATGCTGTTCCCGTTTTTCTCGCCGCTGATCGGCTGGCTGGGGGTCGCGCTGACGGGCAGCGACACGTCGTCGAACGTACTTTTTGGCAACCTGCAGCAGGTGACCGCGCAGCAGTTGCATCTGTCACCGCAACTGATGGTCGCAGCCAACAGCTCCGGCGGGGTAATGGGCAAGATGATCGACGCGCAGAGCATCGTGGTGGCCAGTGTGGCGACGGGAGGTCAGCCGGACAGTCCCGATGCGGGCACGATATTGCGCAGTGTCTTCTGGCACAGCATCGCGCTGGCGCTGCTCATGGGCGTGCTGGTGATGGTGCAGGCGTACTGGATGCCGTGGCTGATCGCCGGTGCCAAGTGAATGCCAGGGTGGCTACTTGGTGAATTTTTCGTCTGTCAGCGTCTTCAAGAAGGCGACGAGCGCGGCTTTGTCGGACGCGCTGAGGCGGATGCCGGTGGGTGGATGTTTGGCGAGGTTGGGGTCCAGCGTGTCGGTGCGGCGGAGATTGTGATCGTAATGGGCGATGACTTCTTCGAGTGTCTGAAAGCGGCCATCATGCATGTAGGGCGCGGTGAGGGCGATGTTGCGCAGGCTGGGCGTGGAGAACTTGTAGAGATCCCGGTCATTCTGTGTGACGCGGTGGCGGCCCGTGTCTGATTCGACGGGGCTGAGGCCGTTGTTGTGAAACTGGTGGTCGGTGAAGAGCGGGCCGCCGTGGCAGTGGAAGCAGTCGGCGCCGCGCTGACCCATGCGCGGCTCGTATTCGCTCATGAAGAGTTCGAAGCCACGCTGCTCCTCTGCGGTGAGCTGCTCCTTTCCCTGCATGCTGCGGTCGAATTTGGAGTCGTAGGAAGTGAGGGTGAGGAGGTAGTTTTCGATAGCGAGGCCGATGCGTTCGGGCGTGATCTCGGCGCTGTCGAAAGCGCGGGCGAACTGCTCCTTGGAGGTCTTTTCCAATTTGGCGACGACGTTTTCGAGCTTCTCATCCATTTCGAGATGATCCTGCACGGGCATGAGGGCCTGGGCACGCAGCGAGGGTGCGCGGCCATCCCAGAAGAAGCTGGTCTTCCAGGCGAGATTGAAGAGCGGCATGGCATTGCGGGTGCCAATGCGGTCTTCGACCCCGATGCTGAAACGACGTGGATCGGTGAACGCACTGGCGCGTGTGTGGCAGCTTGCGCAGGAGAGCGTGCCATCGCGTGAGAGGGCGGTGTCGTTGAACAGACGCTCGCCGAGGGCGACGCGTTCTTCCAGCAGCGGATTGTCCCGTGGCAGCGGCGGGATGGGAAAGTAGCGGCTCATGGTGAAGCGATATGCCACGGGGTTTTGCGGAAGGTAGAGAGGCTTGATGGGCGAGGGGCGCGCTATGTCGGGGATGCTGCTCGTTATTTGTTGAAGCGTGAAAGCGGCAGGGAGATTGGCCTTGAGCGCGGCCACGACGGGATCGCCTGCGTGCGAATGCGTGGAGAGGCCGTCTTTGATGAAGGAGAGAGGTTGCGGGCCGCTTAACAAGGTGTGTAGATCGAAGGTGAACGCGGCGCTGGCATCGGCGGTGAGATTGAAATCGCCGGTAAAGGTGAGAGCGGTGCGGTTGGGATCGCGCGCGAGGTGATAGGAATAGCCGCCCAGGGCCTGCCCGGGGACACGGAAGCTGCCTTCGAGCGCGAGAAAGATGTAACCGCCCTGCCAGCTCCAGTGCAGGCCGTTCAAGTTGGGATTGAGCGGATGATCGGGCGCGTACTGTGCGGGAGTGGCGGCATTGGTTTTTGCATCCAGGCCCAGATGGAGGCGCAGCGCCTGGTATTTGCCCGCCGGGATGTTTTCCAGTGCGGTGTCGAACCGGCGTTTTTCGGCATCGATCCACGCGATGTGCTCCGGTGCCTCCCACCAGGTGCCATCCGCTTTTTGCAAGGCAAAGCCGCTGAGCAGAAAACTGCAGCGCGTGATTGAGAAGGTTTCACCTACCTGCGTGTTGTAACGCAGGGAATCGAGCAGCATCGGCGCTTTCTCCGCCATCGGCGTGATGGTGAGATGCAGCGTGCTGGCCGCCGCGATATTTGCGACGGCAAACAGGGCGCAAAGATGGATGTGAAACTGCATGGCGGTGCGGGGTGTGGCATGCTGCGGCAGGAAATCAGATTTTGCACCGCCGGGTTGTGAGAATCGCCCGCCTTCTGCAGCGCAACTTAGTTGATCGTCAGCGCGCCTGTCATCGTGTAGGTCGGGTTGGGATTGAAGGTGACGACGATGTTTTGTGCGCCCGTGGAAGCGTTGGCTGGGATCACAAAGGTGGCGATCACCGTGCCTTGTGCCGGGCGCGAGATGCTGGTGCCGCTGATGGTTCCCGCCAGTGTCACGCCGGTGGGAATGAGGTTGGCCGGTGGCTGTGGGGGTGTGGTGGGCAGCGTGATGGTGACGGTGACCGTGGTGCCCCGTGTCACCGTGCCGCCGGGAGCATTCGCAGTGCCATTGCCCGCCGTGTTCGTGGTGTAGTTGAAGCCTGTGCTGTCAAAGCTCGCGAGCGTCGCAGCGCGGGAGATTCGATAAAAGCGGGGGCTATTTCCGGCACCTCCCGTGTCCACGGTTTGTCCTGCATCATCACCGCTCAGCGTGCCGGCGGCCATGTCCGACCAGGTGCTGAGGTTTGTACTGGCCTGCACCGTGTAGCTGCCACCCTCGATGCCGCTCCAGGTGATCGTGACATCGCTGGCACCCACGGCGGGCGAATTGAGCACATCGGTTTTGTTCGGACCGCCGCGCCAGCTGGTTGTGACCGTCTCCGTGATGCTGGTGACACCGCCGCCGGTCGGGCTGCCGTAATACTGGCGGCCCGTCGTGTAGGGATACTGGGGCGTGCCGTCGGCATTGATCGGCGTGAAGTACGCCCAGGTGCCGGAGGGATATTCCGGTGTCACACAGTAACGCACATTCTGCTCGTTGAGATCAAAGTCGCGCACTGTCGATCCGGTCGTCTGCGTCTGGCTCAAGTCGCCACGGTAGTCGAAGTCTTCGATGTAGTGGCCCAGCGCGTAGTTGGTGTTCACGGACGGGCCGTATTGTGTGCTTGTGAGCGTGGTCTTGCTTTGGATGCGCTGCGCCCAGAGCGGCAGCACCTGCCGGACGGTGATGGCGGTTGTTCCATGGGTGCCGTCCCGCAGGATGAAACCGGAGATCATGCGGCGCACGCCGCTGGCTGCATTGGTGGGATCAGAGTAGCCATACGGTCCGTAGATGGGCAGTCCGTCCGCCGCCCAGGCAAGAATGGGCGAGTGCTTTGTGGGCGTCGCGGCGCTTTCCACGTAGCGGTTGGTGGCGGCGTTGTAGTCCACGTGATCGCCAAGCTGATAGCGCAGGCCGATGGGGTGCGCATGGTAGTGGTAGTTGTTGCCTGCCTGATGAGCGAGCGCCGGGTCAAAAGTCACCCCTTCGTTGGCCCAGCCGTCACGGTTCCAGATGCCGTCTCCGGTGAGTCCGTTGGTCGGTGTGGCGTCTGTGCCGCTGGCATTCACATAGGAAAAGGCGTCACGGCTGTCAAAGATGGACACGCCATTGACCGCACGGCCCGAGGCACCGAGACCCGTGCTCGTTTTGGTGCCGGGAATCACTGGGGTGCGTGGGATGCGGTAGATGGTGGCCGTGTTGGAGGGGAAGTTCGGAAAGTTCTGCGTCTTCGACGAATCCAGATACCAGGGCCCCATCACGTGGCTGGCCAGGCCGGTGGTGCGGATGTACACCCAGGAGGCTGAATAAGCGATCTCGCTCACCCCCGCGTAGGTGGGGCTGCTTTGCGTGCCGGAACCCCGGCTCCAGGTGATGGATTTGGTGCCGGCGCTCTCGGCGCTTGAGTCCTGATAAAGACGGGCGTACTGCCCGGAGTCAGTCGTGAACCAGGAGGTGAGCTGAGGATCTGCATGCACGGTGGTGGCGAGCAGCAGGAATGAAACAAGGCGCGGTGTCATGGTTGGGAGGAATTGGTAATCCGAACAAAGATTGCCGACATGAATTCCAATTCCCGGATGAGATGAATTTGCGTTTATTTTTCGCTCACCGGACGGCGATGTGATGGCCGTAATGGCTGGCCCGTCCACGGTAATGCTGCCGCAGGTTCAAGGCTTCACATCCCGCAGATTGACCATGAGCAGGTGCCGTACGCGCGGTGGTTCGGAGCCGCGATGGAAGCTCTGTACGGCGCGCTCGACGCGCTGGTCCTCCATGGTGGCGCGTTCGTGCTGCCGCAGGTGTTCGGCCCAGGAGCCGACGAGGAAGGTTTCACGGTAGTGCGTGGGGTCCTCCAGATCCGCGAAGAGGGAGCAGCGGAACGCGCCATCTCGCAAGCGGGCCTCGCGCAGGTGCAGCATGGCGGCGCGAAAGGCGGGGACGTCCTGGGGGTCGATGTGATATTCAATGGTGATGAGCACAGGGCCGTCGCTGGGTGCGGGCTCGGTGGTCATCGCGCTATGAGGCAGCATGTGGCCGGAAGGACTGAGGTCGAGCTTTTCGACATGACTGATGGGCAGGAGCCTTGCGAGCAGGGCGCTGAGGAGCAAGCAGCCTGCGGCAATGCCGAGGGCGACCGGCGCATTGAACTGGCTGGTGAGCTGCCCCCAGGTCAGGGCACCGATGGCAAAAGCGCCCTGCATCACGACCAGATAAATCGCGGAGCTGCGGGCGCGCACCCAGTTGGGGAAGACGCTTTGTGAGGCGACGCTGAAGGTGTTCATGCCGCTGATCCACGCCGCACCTGTGACCATGAGCACGAGGCCCATGGCGATCTTTCCTGGCACCAGCGCGACAATGGCTGTCATCGCCGCTGACACCACGCTCGCGCCGAGAAGGACTTGATCGAACGTAAAGCGCTCACGCAGCTTGGGCAGCCATAGAAGGGCCATGAGGATGGCACCGCCGCCGTAGCAGCCCATGAGAATGCCGAAATCTGCGGCGGTCCATTGCCGGGAATGAACGATAACGGGCAGCAGCACCACTGGAGCGACGGCGGCAAACATGTGGATGCCACCACGGCAGAGCACCGCCTGCATGGCACGGGCATGGCGAACGTAGCGGATGGCGGCGGCCATGGCACCGAGCATTTGCTCCTGCTGGGCGCTGCGGGGGGTGGCGATGTAGTTGCCCGTACACATCACACCGATCACCGCGACAAAAGACAGGGCGTTCAGCGCAAACACTGGAGCCGGGCCGAGCGCTGCGAGCAGGAGGCCGCCGAGGATGGGGCCGAGTGAGCGGGCGATATTGAAGCCCACGCCATTGAGAGCGATCGCGGAGGACAGTTGCTCGCGGCCCACCACTTCCGGGATCAAGGCCTGCCAGGCGGGCATGGTGAAGGCGGCGGCGACGCCGAGCTGAAAGGTGGCCAGCAGCAGTAGGGTCTGTGTGAGAGCGCCGTACCATGCCAGCAGCGCCATGCCGACGGCTGTGAGCAGGGCACCTGCTTGTGCGACAAGGATCAGCCGCCGACGGTCCACGAGGTCTGCCAAGGCTCCGGCGGGCAGGGCAAGCAGGAAGAGCGGCAGGCTCGACATCGTCTGCATCAAGGACACGAGGTAGGGCGAACTCGTCATCGTGGTCATTGTCCAGACGGCGGCCGTGTCATTCATCGTGGTGCCGATGTTTGACCCCACGCTGCCCAGCCACATGGCACGATAGACAGAATTGCGGAGCGGGGACCAGGCTGACATGTGTATGCAGCATAACGATTATGCGGGGCTCCGCGACTGGGCAATTCGCTCCAGGCCAGTCCTAGCGCGATTGCGTGACAAGGGACGGCTGGTCAGCCGCGTATGAATGACTACTGTTCAGCCATGTTTACTCGCCGCCAGCTTTTGCAAACCGCCGGACAAGGCTTCGGCGCGCTCGCGTTTCATTCGCTCGCCAGCGCGGAGACGGCGCATCGTTCCCAGGTGGTGGTGCCCAAGGCGAAACGCGTGGTGCAGCTCTTCATGGGCGGCGCTGCGAGCCACATTGACCTGTTTGATTACAAGCCGGCGCTGATCAAGCACCACGGCGAGGACGCCGACTTTGGCGAGAAGGTGGAGGCGTTTCAAAACGGGCTCGGGCCATGGAAGAAACCGGTGTGGGACTTCAAGCCCTATGGCAAGAGCGGCCGGATGCTGAGCGATGCTGTCGCGCCGCTGGGTGCCTGTGCTGATGACATGGCCTTTGTACACAACATGGTGGGCAAGACTGGCGTGCATTCGCAGGGCACGCTGCTGCAGGCCACGGGATTCAATCTGCCGGGCTTTCCTGGCGTGGGCTGCTGGGTGAGCTATGCGCTCGGGTCCATCAGCGACAATCTGCCCACGTTTGTCGTGCTGCCGGATCATCGCGGCTTTGCCTCGAACGGGCCGAAGAACTGGGACAGCGCGTTTCTGCCCTCGCAGCATGCGGGGACGATCATTTATCCCGGTGCGCAGACGCCCATCGCGGATCTGTTTCCGCACAAGGCCGGGCGCTACATCAGCGCGAAGTCCGACCGCGAGGGTTTTGCGCTGCTGGAGGAGCTGAATCGCAAACACATGGCCGTGCGAGAAGAGGATTCGCGCCTGGAAAGCCGCATCCAGAGCTACGAACTCGCCGCGAAGATGCAGCTCGCTGCACCGGAGGCGCTGGACATCTCGAAGGAGTCCGACGCGATGAAGGCGATGTACGGCATTCAGGAACATCGCAAGGTCTGGCCCACAGAGATCAATCCCGAAGAAGAGGCTGACTACATGGGCCGCAAGTGCCTGGCCGCGCGCCGCCTGCTGGAACGCGGCGTGCGCTTTGTGCAGATCTGGAGCGGCAACGACAACGGCTTCCCGCGCCGCAATTGGGACAGCCACGAAGACGTGGAGCGCGACCACGGCCCGCTGGCCTGGGGCATGGCGAAGGCTGTTTCAGCACTGATTCTCGATTTGAAACAGCGCGGTCTGCTTGATGACACGATCATCCTCTGGACCACCGAGTTTGGCCGCATGCCCAGCACGCAGGGCGGCAAAGGCCGCGATCACAACCCCTACGTCTTCACCAACTGGCTCTGCGGCGGTGGCATCCAAGGCGGCGTCACCGCCGGTGAGAGCGACCAATGGGGCTACAAGCCGCTGGATCGCGCGAACCCTACCACCTGCTATGACATCCATGCCACGATGATGCATCAGCTTGGCATTGATCACACGCAGCTTACCGTCCGACATAATGGCATTGATCGGCGACTGACCGACGTGCATGGGCAGGTGATCCGGGGGCTGGTGGGGTGAGTGCTTTTCTACGATGAACTTGCGCGTTCGGGGCCGTAGTGAGGTCATGAACAAGCTCCTGATCCTCCTGTCATTGCTGGCACTCCCGGTCTTTGGCGAGCCGTTGCGGCTGGCGACGTTTCGTGCGGATGTCACACCGCCAGTGGGTGCGCCGTTGTGCGGTGGGCTGGTGAAGCCGGTGGCGGGGGTGAGCGAGCCGTTGCTGGCGCTGGGGGTGGTGATTCTGAGCGATGACAAGCCGGTGGTGCTGTGTGCGGTGGACTGGTGTGAGATTCGCGTGGGGGATCATGTGCACTGGCGGGAGGTGCTGGCGCAGGCGGCGGGAACGACGCCGGAGCGCGTGGCGGTGCAGAGTCTGCATCAGCACAATGCGCCGATTGGAGATGCGGCATCGCATCGGTTGCTGGAGGGTTTTACTTCGCCGCCGAAGGTGATGGATCTTGAATGGGCCGAGCGTGCGCTGAAGGGCGTGGCGGCGAGCATTGAGCAGGCGCTAAAGAATGCGGTGCCGCTGACGCATATCGCACATGGTGAGGCGGCGGTGGAGAAGGTGGCTTCCAACCGCCGGATCATGGGTGACGATGGGAAGGTGGCGAAGATGCGGCTGAGCTCCACGAAGGATGCGGCACTGCAGGCGCTGCCGGAAGGGCTGGTCGATCCGCTGCTGAAGACGATCAGCTTTTGGAACGGCGAGAAGAAGCTGGCGGTGCTGCACTACTACGCGACGCATCCCATGAGCTACTACGGCGACGGCATGGTGACGTCTGACTTTGTGGGCACGGCACGTGAGCGGCGCACGCAGGATGATGGCGTGCCGCATCTGTACTTCACCGGCTGCGGCGGCAACATCGCAGCGGGCAAATACAATGACGCCAGCAAGGAATCACGGGTAAAGCTGGGGGAGAACATCCATGCGGCGATGGTGAAGTCCGAGCAGCAGATGAAACGAGTGCCGCTGACAAAGATGGAATGGCGCGCGCGTCCGGTGGTGCTGAAGTCGAACCCTGAGTTTCCCGAAGAGCGCATGCTGAAGGTGTGTGAGAATACGACGACTGTGGCCTCGACGCGTATCAGCGCGGCGTTTCGCGTGGGCTTCATCCGCCAAAGCGCCGCAGGCGTGCCGATTCAGTTCACCAGCCTGCATCTGGGAGATGACGTGTGCCTCCTGCATCTGCCGGGCGAGAGCTTCATCGAGTATCAGCTCTTTGCGCAGCAGCAGCGCCCCGGCGGATTTGTCGCCACGGCGAGCTATGGTGACGGCGGGCCGGGTTACATCCCCCTGGAAAAATCCTTCGCCGAAGGCGGCTACGAGCCCACGCAGGCCTTCGCCGCACCGGAGTCGGAAAAGGTGATGCGGGAGACGATTGTCGAGTTGCTCCGTGTGAAGTGAATGGGTAAATGTCGGCCTCATGATCCTCGACACTCTTGAAAACTCCGCCCGCTATGAAGTCCTGAATTCACGTTTCGCGAAGGCGTTTGCCTATCTCCGCACGGTGGACGGCACGCAGCCACTGGGGCGGTTTGATCTGGATGGGGATGACTGCTTCGCGCTGGTGCAGACCTATGAGACGAAGCTGAT